>NZ_CALBEX010000095.1 GCF_937889215.1 uncultured Limnohabitans sp. | reverse complement strand
GTTGCTTCATGATCAGCGCCACCGGGAGGCCCAAAATCAAAAGCGCCACGGCAAAGTCCGAAGAGCGCAACTGACCCTCTCGCTTTTGAAACCATGCCGCCAGCATCAGGGGCAACGCAATCTTCAAAATCTCACTCGGTTGAATCACCACACCCAAGTTGATCCAGCGCTGCGCGCCCTTTTTGGTGATGCCGAAAAGGGCCACTGCCACCAGCAAGATCACCCCCACCGTGTAAATGGGAACAGCCCACGCCATCATTTTGGAGGGCGGGATTTTGGCCACCACGAACATGATGACCGCGGCAATCAGCATGTTGCGGCCATGGTCTACAAAACGGGTGCCATGGTCAAAGCCCGAGGAATACATGATCAAAAGGCCCATGCACGCCAACATGAACACGGCAAAAGCCAAGGGGCCGTCAAACCCCCCCACCAAGCGCCACAGGCGCTGAGCCAAGGATGGTCTTTGGAAGACGGATGCGGAAGTCAGTGGAGGCTGGCGGGCTGTCATGTTGTGGGCCTGTCAGGCAAACTCACCTTTGGGGTCACGGCCCATCAGGGCCTGGACCGCCTCAAGGGCGCTCAAACGGCCATCCAACAAGGCCACCACCGCTTCGGTGATTGGCATTTCTACACCCAAATCGCGGGCGCGCTGCATGACGGTGCGGGCGCTGTACACCCCTTCGGCCACATGCCCCAAAGACGCGACGGCCTGCGCCAGAGTTTGGCCTTGGGCCAACAGCAAGCCAACTTTGCGGTTGCGGCTCAGGTCGCCGGTGGCCGTCAACACCAGATCGCCCAAGCCCGACAAACCCATGAAGGTATCGGTTTGAGCCCCCAGCGCAGACCCCAGGCGGGTCATTTCAGCCAAGCCCCGGGTGATGAGCGCTGCACGCGCATTCAAGCCCAGATCCAGGCCATCGCACAAACCCGTGGCGATGGCCAGCACATTCTTCACAGCACCGCCAACCTCCACACCCACGATGTCATTGTTGGCATAAACCCGCAAGGCGGGCCCATGAAAAGCTTGTACCAATGCCTCGCGCACACTGGCGTGAGTACTGGCCGCGACCAAGGCCGTGGGCTGGTGGCGCGCCACCTCTAGGGCAAAACTGGGGCCACTGAGAGCACCAGCCATCAAATCGGGGGCCACTTGGGCTTGGACCTCGTGGGGCATCAAACCGGTGTCCGACTCGAAGCCCTTGCACAGCCAAGCCACGGGCGATGTCACGCCCACCATGGCGCTCAGAACACCGCGCAAGCCCGCCATGGGTGTGGCGATGACGAACAGGGCGTCTTCGGCTTTTTGCGCCCACAAAGACGCCAGCGAGCCAGAGGAAATTTCAAGTGTGTCGGGCAAAGCAATGCCCGGCAAGTAGCGGGCATTTTGAGCTTGCTCACGCAAAACCCGCGCTTGGGTTGCGTCGCGCGCATGCAAACGCACCCTGTGCACCGCTGGGTGACGGCTGGCCGCCAAAGCCATGGCCGTTCCCCAAGCGCCAGCACCGATCAGGGTGATGTGCATGGCCCGCAAGCGCCTCGCGCTTACTGGGCGATGGCAGCGGCTTGTTCGGCTTGCTGCACTTGCTGCTGTTCGTACATCGCCTGGAAATTGATCTCGGCCAAGTGCACGGGCGGAAAGCCAGCACGCGTGATCAGGTCGGCCACATTGCCTCGCAAGTAGGGGTACACAATTTGCGGGCAGGCAATGCCCATGACGGGGCCCATTTGGTCTTCGGGCAGGTTTCGGATTTCAAAGATACCGCCTTGCTTGCACTCGACCAGAAACACTGTTTTATCCGCGATCTTGGTGTGCACGGTCGCGGTCACGCAAACCTCAAAAACGCCCTCGGCCACAGGCGTGGCTTCCACGCCCAACTGAATGTCAACATTAGGCTGCTGCTGGTCGAGCAAGATGGCGGGCGAGTTGGGTTGCTCCAGTGAAGCCTCTTTCAGGTAAACACGCTGAATTTGGAAAACAGGGGCTTGAACTTCTGGGTTGGGTGTCACAGCGGTATCGGGCATAGGAAACTCTTTAGAAAATGCAGGCACAGGGCAAAGCCCGGACCCTTGGGAAAGAAAGACCTGCGATTATCAGCGATGATCGCCGGCCACTGAGGAGGCCAAGGCTTGTGAAAACCCTGACAGGCCGACCAGTTTTCAGGCCGCTTGCAGCAGAGATTGCAACCCGCCCTGCGCGTCCAAGGCCATCAGGTCGTCGCAACCGCCCACATGGGTGCTGCCGATGAAAATTTGCGGCACCGTACGCCGTCCGGTGATCTGCATCATCTGGTCGCGCTGCGCTGCATCGGTGTCGATGCGGATTTCCTCAATCTGCTCAACGCCTTTGGCCTTGAGGATTTGCTTGGCACGAATGCAATAAGGGCAAACGGCGGTGGTGTACATCTTGACGGCTTGCATCGAAAAATCCTTCAATCAACGAACGTTGTAAGAGCCTTCAGGCCTTGTCGGTCGGCATGCTGGCTGCGGCCCAGGCCTTGAGGCCGCCGGAGAGCGACTGCACATTTTCATAGCCCAGCTTGCGAGCCGATGCCGCGGCTCGCGCCGAACGCGCACCCACCTGGCACACCATGATGACGGAAGTCGACTTGTTTTTCACCAACTGTGGCAACTTGTCTTCCAGCTGGCCCAATGGCACATTTTTGGCACCCATGACATGGAGACGAGCAAACTCATCGGGTTCACACACATCAATGACGATGGCCTTGTCACGGTTCATCAACTGCACCATGGCGTGCGGATCCAGCCCGCTGCCTTTGGTCAAAACCGGCAAAAGCAAAGCAAAACCCGAAGCCAGCGCCATGGCCAACAACATCCAGTTATCGAGGAGAAATTTCACGAATCAGACCTTTAGAGGCAAAAAAACAAAGGCCCAATCAAAGGCCAGCCAGCACCGATTCTAAAATGACGGGCTTATCCCCTGTTTTCACCCCCCTCTGCGGCGCTTCAGCTTATGTACAAACTTGTCCTCATTCGCCATGGCGAATCCACCTGGAACCTCGAAAACCGCTTCACCGGCTGGACCGATGTGGACCTGACCCCCACTGGCGTGAGCCAAGCCATGTCGGCGGGCAAATTGCTCAAGGCAGAAGGCTGGGACTTTGACCTGTGCTACACCTCGGTGCTCAAGCGCGCCATCCACACCCTCTGGTACACCCTGGACGAAATGGACCGCACCTGGTTGCCTGTGGTCAAGGACTACCGCCTCAACGAACGCCACTACGGCGCCCTGCAAGGTTTGAACAAGGCCGATATGGCCAAAGAGTTTGGCGATGAGCAAGTGCTGGTCTGGCGTCGCAGCTACGACACGCCACCGCCAGCGCTGACAGCCAGTGACACCCGCTGCGAGCGCGGTGACCGCCGTTATGCCGAAATTGACCCTGAAGCCGTGCCGCTCACCGAATGCCTGAAAGACACCGTGGCCCGCGTACTGCCCTTTTGGAAGAGCGCCATCGCGCCCAGCATTCGGTCGGGCCAACGGGTCCTGATCGCTGCCCACGGCAACTCTATCCGCGCCCTGATCAAGTACTTGGACCAAGTGTCCGAGCAAGACATCGTGGGCCTGAACATCCCCAATGGCATCCCGCTGGTGTATGAGCTCGACCAAGACCTCAAACCGATTCGTCACTACTACTTGGGCGATGCCGAAGCCGCAGCCAAAGCGGCCGCCGCCGTGGCCAGCCAAGGCAAAACCTGAGCCCCACCCAGCCTTTACAGGTTATTGCGCAGCCCGGCCCGCCCCACGGGGTTTCCGGGTGTATATTGATTCAATCTTTATGGCTTAAGCAGACTCGCAAAATGGGACAAAAACTCAAGATCGTCGGATGGCTCAGCGTAGGCGCCTTGGCGGGTGCCCTGACCACGGTGTCACTGCAAACCGTGGCACGCGGCAACATGGCCCCGTTGCCCCTGGAAGAGTTGCAGCAATTGGCCGCCGTGTTCAGCATGGTCAAAAGTGACTACGTCGAGCCTGTTGACGAGAAAAAACTGATCACCGAAGCCATCTCCGGCATGGTGGCCAGCCTGGACCCCCACTCCCAGTATTTCGACAAAAAAAGCTTCAAGGAATTCTCTGAAGGCAATTCGGGCAAATTTGTCGGTGTGGGCATTGAAATCAGCCAAGAAGATGGCTTGGTCAAAATTGTCTCGCCCATCGAAGGCTCGCCAGCCGACCGGGCAGGTCTCAAAACCAACGATTTGATCACCAAAGTCGACGACACCCCCTTGAAAGGTCTGTCGCTGAGCGAAGCCGTCAAACGGATGCGTGGTGAACCGCAAACCAAGGTGGTGCTCACCATCTTCCGCAAAGACGAAAACCGCAGCTTCCCGGTGACCATCATCCGTGAAGAAATCAAAACCCAATCGGTCAAGGCCAAATTGATTGAACCCGGCTTCGGCTGGATTCGCGTCTCTCAGTTCCAAGAACGCACGGTAGACGACTTCGCCCGTAAGATCGAAGAGATGTACAAGCAAGACCCCAAGCTCAAAGGCTTGGTGCTGGACTTGCGCAACGATCCCGGTGGTCTGCTCGACGCGGCTGTGGCCTTATCGGCAGCCTTTTTGCCTGAAAACGTCACCGTCGTCACCACCAACGGTCAGCTCGAAGAGAGCCGATTCAGTTACAAAGCCTCGCCACAGTTCTGGCGTCGCAACAGCAGCAACGATCCCATCACCCGCATGACCCAAGCCACGGGCGGTGCCTTGAAAACCGTGCCCCTGGTGGTGCTGGTCAACGAAGGCTCTGCTTCTGCCAGCGAAATCGTCGCCGGGGCTCTGCAAGACTACAAACGTGGCACCCTGATGGGCAGCCAAACTTTTGGCAAGGGCTCGGTACAAACCGTGCGCCAGCTCGGCCCTGACACGGCACTCAAAATCACCACGGCGCGCTATTACACCCCCAATGGACGGGCCATCCAGGCCAAGGGCATCGTGCCCGAGGTGATGCTGGACGAAACCGAAAACGGCAATGTGTTCTCTGCCTTGCGCACCCGAGAAGCCGATTTGGAAAAACACCTGAGCAACGGCAAGGACGCTGAAGAGAAAAAAGACCCTGCACGCGAAAAGGCCCAAGACGCGGCGCTCAAGAAGTTAGAAGAAGAATCCAAAAAGCCCTTGGCTGAACGGCGTTTGCCCGAATTCGGATCTGACAAAGATTTTCAGCTGAACCAAGCCTTGAACCAACTCAAAGGGCTGCCCGTGAAGGCCAGCACCACACTGGCCGAGCGCAAAGTCGAGACAAAAGACTGAGGGACAGCGATCGACGGAAGCGGCCCATGGACGACACGCAGCTGCTGCGCTACTCGCGCCACATCCTGCTCAATGAATTGGGCATTGATGGCCAAGAAAAATTGCTGGCTTCGCACGCCCTCATCATCGGTGCAGGCGGACTGGGCTCTCCGGTCAGCCTGTATCTGGGCAGTGCCGGGGTGGGCCACATCACCGTGGTGGACCACGATGAAGTCGATGCCACCAATTTGCAGCGCCAAATTGCCCACACCCTGGACCGCGTAGGCCAATACAAGGCCGATTCGGTCTGTACGGCCATAGGCCAGATCAACCCCGACGTGCGCGTGACACCCATCACCCAACGCGCCGATGCCGCTTTGCTGGGCACCTTGGTTGCCCAGGCCGACGTGGTGCTGGACTGCAGCGACAACTTTGAAACCCGCCAAGCTGTGAACCAGGCCTGCGTGGTGCACCGCAAACCGCTGGTTTCCGGTGCGGCCATTCGCATGGACGGGCAAGTTTCGGTGTTTGACAGCACGCAGGCCGATGCGCCCTGCTACGCCTGCATCTTCCCGCCTGAGCAACTGCCCGAAGAAACCCGCTGCGCCACCATGGGCGTGTTCGCACCGCTGGTGGGCATCATCGGCACCGTCCAAGCTGCCGAAGCACTCAAGATCCTGAGCGGCATGGGCAGCCACATGGCTGGCCGTTTGCTCATGCTCGACGGGCGCGAACTGTCTTGGACCGACATTCGCATGCGGCGCAACCCGCAGTGCCCGGTCTGCGCTGAGAATCGCCACTGAGTTCAGGGCGCTGAGTGCCCGTGGCAAGTGCCATGGAACTTTCTGAACAAGGGCGGCGACATGGCGCTCTGACTGGCCCCAAACAGCCCTGTCTTTTGTTTTTGGGCTTGTCGCTGCAAACCGGCATATGGCCCTTTGCCAGTGCGAAACCGGTAAGCCCAGGCCATGCCTGAGCGCACCATCTCAGCGCCTAAATCCACGCCATCGATCGACAAGCGTCCGATGTGTCGGCCATAGACATCCCGACCCACATCGACCACCTGAACCGTTTTGCGCAGTGCCATGCGCATCATGGCGTCGCGCGAGGCCTCGCCCCCAGGCTGACAGCTCTCTGGGGCGTCGATGCCATCAATGCGCAGCTTAACGGGCTCGCGCTGCCCCTCTCGCACCACCAAGACGGTGTCGCCGTCCATCACCCATCTCACCCAGCCCGTCCAAACTTCGGAAGCCTGAACAGCCCCAGTCCCCACCAGCAGCCATGCCAGCCAGCCGATACGAACCAGCCTCACCCGCCCTCCTTGCCGCGCTGGCCTTGGTGGCGATTGGCTTTGGGCAAATCCGGGCTGCGTGCTGCCAGCAAACTCTGCGCACGGGTTTGCATGCGCGACAGTGCTTCATCAAAAATAGCGGCTTCGTCGGGCTGCAACACGCTCAATATCTGAGCGTTGATGGCCTGAACCTGAGGCATCAAGACTTCGTAGAGTTGCCGCCCCGCATTGGTGAGCGACACCACGGCACTGCGCCGGTCATGCGCAGGCACCGTGCGCAGCACCAATTGTTTGTGGACCAAGGCCGTCAAAGCGCGTGAGGTTCGGGCCCGGTCACGGTGCATGCGCTCGGCCAAGGCCGATGGGGGCATGCTGCCGTTCTCGTACAACTGCCCAATCACCGACCATTCACGCCGCGTGATGCCATGACCCCCTTCGCACAAACGCACCACCATCAAGCCTGCCACGCTGGAGAGCTGCCCCAGCCGGTAAAGCAAAAGGTCATCGATCGTTGCCAAGCGTTGGGAGGGGGACAAGGCCATCAGGGTTTTCAAGGTGCTTGATTGTTTAGAACAATTGTCGTTCAAGACACTACATTCTGATCGGCAGCCGATTTTCAACCCGGGAATTTTGATGCCCGCAGAAGGAGACACCATGACAACAAAGCAGCACAACCGCCGCACACTGGCACGCTTGGCCTTGGGCGGCATCGCCCTGTGCCTGAGCACCTTGGCCCCCAGCTTGCAGGCGCAAGACAAACCGCCACTCAAGATTGTGGTGGGCTTTCCCCCCGGTGGCTCAGCCGATGTGCTGGCCCGCATGGTGGCAGACGCCTTGCGCAACGACTTTGGCAGCATCATTGTGGAAAACAAGCCCGGCGCAGGGGGGCGCATTGCGCTGAACGCGGTCAAGGTGTCCAAGCCCGATGGCCAGACCGTGATCATTTTGCCCAGCGGCCCCATGGTGTTGTTTCCCCATGTGTACAAAAAACTGGACTATGACCCGGTCAAAGACTTCACCCCTGTGTCACAAATTGCACGCTTTCAATTTGGCGTCGTCTCTGGCCCAGCCACCCAAGTCAAGAGCATCGCCGAGATGATCGCCAAAGCCAAGACCGACCAGGCTTCGGCCAGCTACGGCACACCCGGTGCGGGCACTTTGCCGCACTTCATGGGCGTGTTGTTGGAGCAGTCAACTGGCGTCACCCTCAACCATGTGCCTTTCCAGGGCGGCGCACCCGCCAACAATGCGCTGGCAGGTGGCCACATTGGCTACAAATTCGACGTGGTGTCCGAAACAGCCGAACTGCACCGAGCAGGCAAAGTCCGGATCATCGCGGTCACAGGCAGCCAACGCGACCCACAAGTGCCTGAAGTGCCCACACTCCAGGAGTCCGGCATCAACATGAGCGCCAACGCCTGGTTTGCCATGTATGGCCCGGCAGGCCTCAAAAGTGATGCCTTGGCGCGCCTCGAAAACGCCATGATGAAGGTCGGTCGCGACCCCGCCATGAAAGCCAAAATGCTCAAGCTCGGCTATGAAGCCATCGGCTCCAACTCGGCCGACCTGGCTGAGGCGCAACAAGCCGACCTCAACCGTTGGGAAAAGCCCATCAAAGCCACCGGCGTGAAGCTGGACTGAGAACAAAACAAGACCTCAAGGAGACTCTCATGAAACGCCATTTACTTCGAACCTGTCTGCTGGGCAGCTTGGCCCTGCTGTTGGGCACCACCGCCACCGCCCAAAGCGCCCCATGGCCGAACAAAACGGTCAAGTTTGTCAACAGCTTTCCGCCTGGTGGCCCCTCGGATATTCTGGCCCGATCCGTGGGTGATGTGCTGCAAAAACGTTTCAACCAGCCCTTTGTGGTCGAAAACAAACCCGGCGCTGCAGGCAATGTGGGGGCCGATTGGGTGGCCAAATCGGCAGGTGACGGCCTGACCCTGCTGTGGGGCATTGACACCACCCACACCATCAACCCGCACATTTACGCCAAACTGCCCTACCAGCAAAACGAACTCAAGCCCTTGGTGATCCTGTCCAGCTCTGGCCTTTTGCTGGGCGTTCACCCCAGCACCGGCATTCGCAATGCCAAGGATTTCCTCAACGCCGCCCGCAGCCAGACCCTGAACTTCAGCTCAGGTGGCAACGGCTCGCCGGGACATTTGTGGGTCAACATGGCCAACATTGGCGCGGCCACGCGCTTGGTACATGTGCCTTATCGGGGCAACTCGCCGGCCGTGCTGGCGGTGGTCTCTGGTGAGGTGCAAGGCGGCACCCTGGCCACACCCGGCATGCTGCCCCACGTCAAAGCGGACAAGATCACGCCCTTGGCGGTAACCAGCGCGACCCGCTCGCGTCTGGCCCCAGAAGTGCCCACCATGGCTGAGCTGGGTCTGCCTGATTTGCAAACCGAGGTGCACTACGTGGTGATGGCCCCTGCCAGCACGCCCGAACCCTTGATGCAAAGCATGGCGGCCGCCATCGTCAAGGCCCTGAAAACCCCTGCCCTGCAAACCCGACTGAACCAACTCGACATGGCCTACCTGGGGCTCACCGGTGCACCGGCGGCGCAGCGGCTGTCACGCCTTTACGACCAATACGGTCGCGTCATTCGTGCCACGGGCATGAAAGTCGATTGATCTGGCTTTTCTGGATGCCTCGCCCATGACCCAACGCCCCAACATCATTTTCATTGTGGCCGACGACCTCGGCTTTGCCGACTTGGGCTGTTACGGCGGCCGAGACGCGAAGTTCGGCCCCGTCTCGCCCGTGCTCGACCAACTCGCAGCGGGCGGACTCAAGTTCACGCAGGGCTATGCCAACTCGCCCGTGTGCTCACCCACCCGATTTGCCTTGATGACAGGGCGCTACCAGTACCGCCTGCGTGGCGGGGCCGACGAGCCCATCAACAGCAAAAGCAAAGGCAGCAAAGTTTTGGGCTTGCCCCCCGAACACCCCACGCTGCCCTCATTGCTCAAGGCCAGCGGTTACCGCACCGCCTTGATCGGAAAATGGCACTTGGGTTACCCGCCCCATTTCAGCCCGCTCCGATCGGGCTACGAAGAGTTCTTTGGCCCCATGTCTGGCGGGGTGGACTACTTCACCCACGCCGCCACCAATGGTGCGCCCGACCTGTACAGCGGTGAGGAAGAAAAGCCCGAAGAAGGCTACCTGACCGATTTGATCTCGCACAAGGCGGTCGACTTTGTGGAGCGCATGGCACCGGGCGCTGCACAAGGCACGCCCTTCTTTTTGAGCCTGCACTACACCGCACCCCATTGGCCCTGGGAAACCCGCGAAGACCATGCGCTGGCAGCTGAGGTCAAGGACAACCTGTTCCACCTGCATGGCGGCAACATCCACACCTACCAACGCATGATCCACCACATGGACGAAGGCATTGGTTGGCTGGTTGACGCGCTCAAAAAAACCGGGCAACTCGACAACACCCTGATCGTGTTCACCAGCGACAACGGCGGCGAACGCTTCAGCGACAACTGGCCTCTGGTGGGCGGCAAGATGGACCTGACCGAAGGCGGCATCCGTGTGCCCTGGATCGCGCACTGGCCAGAGGTCATTGCGCCGGGCGGCACATCGACCCAGCACTGCATGACCATGGACTGGTCCGCCACCATGGTGGCGCTGGCAGGTGCCAAGGCCCACGACGACTTGCCATTTGACGGCGTGTCTTTGGCCCCCGTGCTGCGCAATGCCCAGCACCAGTTTGAGCGCCCACTTTACTGGCGCATGAACCACCAGGGCCAACGCGCCTTGCGCCTGGGCGACTACAAATACCTGCGGGTGGACGGCAACGAGTATCTGTTCAACATCCCAGCCGACGAACGCGAACGCGCCAACCTGGGCGGACGCCTGCACGAACGCCTGCAAGCCATGCGCGCCGCATGGGAAGCCTGGGACGCCACCGTGCCGGCCATCCCGGAGGATGCGACCGTCAGCCTGGGCTATTCGGTCAAAGACATGCCTCAGCGCTGAAACCTTGGCGGCTAAGATCGGGCATGCCTGACATGCAACGCTTTTTAACTTTCCGCCATTGGCCCCGCCTGACCGTCCCACTGGCACGCACCGAGGTGCTGGCAGGCCTGACGGTCGCGCTGGTCATGATTCCCCAAGCCGTGGCCTATGCGGGTCTGGCCGGCATGCCTTTGGTGACCGGGCTTTACACCTGCTTGATTCCAGCGCTTTTGGCCGTGCTGTTTGGCAGCGCCAACCGCTTGTCGGTTGGCCCGGCTGCGCTCACTTGCGTGCTGATCGGTGCCTCACTCACCGGCATGGCCGAGCCTGGCTCGCCCGAATGGGTGGCACTGGCGGTGTGGTTGGCCCTGCTGTCGGGGGCCATTCAGTTGCTGCTGGGCCTGGGCAACTACGGTTGGCTGATCAACCTGGTCAGCGCCCCGGTCATGACCGGCTTCACCCAGGCCGCTTCTTTGCTGATCATGGCCTCGCAAGTGCCCGGTTTGCTGGGCGTCAAGGCTTGGAGCTGGAACGTGCAGCACTGGCCGGTATGGCTCAGCGGGTGGCCTGCGTGGTTTGGGCTGGGCAGCCTGGTCGTGCTGTTGCTGCTGCGGCGTTTCAAGCCGCGTTGGCCGGGCATCATGATCGTCATGGGCATGGCCTCGGCACTGGCTTATGCCACCGATTACCAAGCGCACGGCGCAGTCGTCGGCCTGTTGCCCTCGGGCCTGCCCGATTTTTACTGGCCCCAATGGCCGGGCCTGGACACGCTGAACCAACTGTGGGTGCCGGCCATGGTGATCGCGCTGGTCAGTTTTTTAGAAACCGCTTCGAGTGCCCGCATCGAGTGCCGACGCGACGGCAAGCGCTGGGACGACAGCACCGAGCTCTTCAGCCAAGGCTTGGCCAAACTGGCCTCGGCTTTTTCGGGCAGCTTTGCCACCAGCACTTCGTTTTCGCGCTCGGCCCTCATGCTGTATGCCGGGGCACGTTCGGGCTGGGCGGTGGTGGCTTCGGTGGGCTTTGTGCTGCTGGCTTTGCTGATCCTCATGCCCGCGCTGCAATTTGTGCCGCGCTCGGTCATGTCGGCGGCCGTGATTGTGGCTGTACTCAACTTGTTTCAGCCCCGCCAGTTTTTGAACCTCTGGCGCGTGGGCCGCATCGAGACCATGACGGCAGGCATCACCTTTGCCATGACCTTGCTGACCGCACCACGCATTTACTGGGGCGTGATGACCGGTGTGTTGGTGGGTCTGAGCCACTTCTTGCACACCCGCTTGCACCCGCGCATCATCGAAGTGGGCCTGCACCCCGACGGCAGTCTGCGCGACCGCCACCTTTGGAGGTTGCCTCCGCTGGCACCGCATTTGTATGCGCTGCGCATGGACGCCGAGCTGGACTTTGCCGCCGCCAGCGACTTTGACCGCGCCATCACCGACCACTTGGCACGCCACCCCGATGTGTTGCATGTTTGCCTGTTTGCCCAGCCCATCAACCGCATCGACGTGACCGGTACTGAAACCTTTGGCCAACTGCACCGCCAACTGGCCAGCCGGGGCATCACCCTGCACATCAGCGGGATCAAGCTGCCAGTAGAGACGACTTTGCGCCGAGCGGGAGAGCTGGCCGAGGGGCCCTGCCTGCAGCTCTACCGCACCGATGCCGAAGCCCTGCAGGCCCTGGCCCAACTGACCCCACTGCCCAACGACATCGCGGCTGCTGCAATTTGAACGGTTTCGGCCATCACAAGGTCATTGTTTCACCCAGATCGGCAGGGCCTGACTGTTCTGGATTTTTTCTCGCCGCGCTTTCACAGCCTCTCGCTCCAAACCGGCGGGCGCCTGAGTCAACACCGATAAATTGAGGAAACGCAGGTAAGTGGTTTTCTCAGGCCATTCACGCCCCACCACAATCTCCATCTCATCGGGCAAGCGCCAAACCGCTTGATAAGGGCCACTCTCTTCGCGGCCTGTCACGCGCAAAGGTGCCCCAAAGCGGCCCTCAATGCGCAGCTTCACATCCTCCACATGGGCATTGTCTGAAAAAGTCATGAACACATAGTCCACCCGGGCCAGCTTCTGCCCTTGGCGCGCATAGCTGAATTTCAGCTGCAGCAAGCCAGGCATCAAATTGGGGGCCTCGTAAATATCTTCTTGAAAGGCCCC
>NZ_CALBEX010000094.1 GCF_937889215.1 uncultured Limnohabitans sp. | reverse complement strand
GATTGCGCAGCTTCAACTGAAGTATGTGGTCATCACCAGCGTGGACCGCGACGATTTGCGCGACGGCGGCGCTGGGCACTTTGTGGAATGCATCCGCAAAACCCGTGAGCTCTCGCCGACCACCCAGATCGAAGTGCTGGTGCCCGACTTCCGGGGCCGCGACGACCGCGCCCTGGAAATTTTGAAAGCCGCGCCGCCCGACGTGATGAACCACAACATGGAAACCGTGCCACGCCTTTACAAAGAAGCGCGTCCCGGTTCGGACTACCAGTTCTCGCTGAACCTGCTGAAAAAATTCAAGGCGCTGTTCCCGAATGTGCCGACCAAGAGCGGCCTGATGGTCGGCCTGGGCGAGACCGACGAAGAAATCCTGGACGTCATGCGCGACATGCGTGCGCACAACATCGAGATGCTGACCATTGGCCAGTACCTGGCCCCCAGCAACAGCCACCTGCCGGTGCGCCGCTACGTGCACCCCGACACCTTCAAGATGTTCGAGACCAAAGCCTACGAAATGGGGTTCAGCCACGCCGCAGTGGGGGCCATGGTGCGCTCCAGTTACCACGCCGACCAGCAGGCCCATTCGGCGCAAATCAACTTGAGCGAAAAAGCTTGAGCTCACTGGCCAGCAACCTCCCCACTGCCCCACAACCCTTCACCCCTCAACCTTAAAGTTGCACACCATGTCCGATTCAACCCCTTACACACCGCCGAAAATCTGGACCTGGGAAAAGGCCAATGGCGGGCAATTTGCCAACATCAACCGCCCGATCTCGGGCCCCACACACGAGCAGGAACTGCCGCGAGGCAAACATCCGTTGCAGTTGTATTCTTTGGGCACACCCAACGGCGTCAAAGTCACGGTCATGCTCGAAGAGTTGCTGGCCTTGGGGCACACGGGCGCCGAATACGATGCTTGGCTGATCCGCATCCACGAAGGCCAACAGTTCAGCAGCGGCTTTGTGGGCGTGAACCCCAACTCCAAGATCCCGGCCTTGCTGGATTGCAGCGGTGAACAGCCCGTGCGGGTGTTCGAGTCGGGCGCGATCTTGCTTTACTTGGCTGAGAAGTTTGGCGTGCTGGTGCCCACCGACCCCACGCGACGTGCCGAATGCCTGTCTTGGCTGTTTTGGCAAATGGGCAGCGCCCCCTATTTGGGCGGTGGTTTCGGACACTTTTATGCCTATGCCCCGGTCAAGATCGAATACGCCATCGACCGCTTTGCCATGGAGGTCAAGCGCGAGATGGATGTGCTGGACCGCCGCCTGGCCGAACACCGTTTCATCGCAGGCGACGACTACACGATCGCCGACATCGCCATCTGGCCTTGGTATGGCGCTTTGGCCAAAGGTCTGCTCTACGAGGCGGGTGAGTTCTTGCAGGTGCAGGAATACACCCATGTGCAGCGCTGGGCCAATGAGCTCGCACAACGCCCAGCCGTACAACGTGGACGCATGGTCAACCGGGTGATGGGCGCACCCGAGTCCCAGCTGCACGAACGCCACGACGCGAGCGATTTCGACACCCGTACGCAAGACAAACTCAAGCCAACATAAGTGACGTGCCCGGTGGTGGCCCGCCGCGACGGGCTCAAGGGTTCATGAACGCCGCCGGGTCATCGCTGTCCAACACCTGCACGGCCCATGGGACGAGCTTGGTGGCGTCCGAACGCAAAACTTGGTGCTTGACCGCCAGGATTTGCGAGGGGTGCATGGAAAAGCTGCGCAGACCCAGTCCCAGCAGCAAACGGGTCATGGCCACATCGCCCGCCATCTCGCCGCACACCGACACACCCTTGCCTTGGCGCTGACACTCGGCGATGGTGTCGGCAATCAGGCGCAACACCGCAGGGTGCAGCGGGTCGTACAAATGGGCCACCGATTCATCGGCCCGGTCAATCGCCAAGGTGTACTGGATCAGGTCGTTGGTACCTATCGACACAAAATCAAAGTGCCGCAGGAAGAGCCGCAGTGACAAGGCTGCCGCCGGAATTTCAATCATCGCACCCAGACGCACCGGACCATGGGCTGCGCCGCGACGGTCCAGCTCCTGACGGGCCTGCGCGATCAAGGCCAAGGTTTGGCGGATCTCGCTGGCATGCGCCAGCATGGGGATCAGCAAATGAACTTGCCCGTGCGCCGCCGCCCGCAAAATGGCGCGCAGCTGTGTCAGGAACATGGCCGGATCGGCCAGGCACCAACGGATGGCACGCAGACCCAGCGCCGGGTTCAGGTGCGAGGCTTCGTGGCGGCTTTCCTCGAGCGGTTTGTCAGCCCCCACGTCCACCGTGCGGATGGTCACGGGCAAACCGTTCATGCCATCCACCGCACGACGGTAGGCCTGGTACTGCTCTTCTTCATCGGGCAGATGGCCTTGGCGGCCCATGAACAGGAATTCGCTGCGAAACAAACCCACACCGACAGCACCGGCCGTGAGGGCTGCTGCGGTGTCTTCGGGCATCTCGATGTTGGCTAGCAGCTCGATTTTTTGACCGTCGAGTGTGACAGACGGCGTGTGGCGCAAGCGCGCCAAGCGCTCGCGCTCCAGATCGCCCTGGCGCTGCTTGAAGCCGTAATCGGCCAGGATGATGGGCGAGGGGTCCACGATGACCACGCCCGCATCGCCATCAATGATGACCCAATCGTCTTGCTTGACCAGCTGGCTGGCGGTGCGCGCGCCCACCACCGCCGGAATGTCCAGACTGCGCGCTACGATGGCGGTGTGCGAGGTTTTGCCGCCCACATCGGTCACAAAGCCGGTGAACACGCTTTGTTTGAACTGCAGCATGTCGGCGGGAGACAGGTCGTGCGCCACCAGCACCAAGGGCACATCGGTGTCGCCCAATTGCAGTTCTTGCTGGGGCCGCTGGGGCCGTTTGGCTTGCGCCACCAAGGGGCCCGTGCCTTTCAGGCAGTGCAGCACCCGCTCGCCCACTTGCTCCATGTCGGCTTTGCGTTCACGCAGGTAGGGGTCTTCCATCTCCTCGAACTGGCGCACGATGATGTCGAGCTGATTGGTCAAGGCCCACTCGGCGTTGTACAGGCGAGTCTTGATCCAGTGCACCACGCCAGACGTCAACTCTTCGTCTTGCAACAACATCAGGTGCACGTCCAGCAGAGCCACCAGTTCGTGTGGGGCGTCCTTGGGCATGCCTTTTTGCAAGCGCTGTAGCTCGTCGACCACCGCATCGCGGGCCACGCGCAAGCGCTGGATTTCGGCGTTCACCTGCTCCGGCTGAACAAAGTAATGCCCCACATCGACCCGGCTGGAGGCCACCAAAACGGCTCGCCCAATGGCAATGCCGCGCGCCACCGCCAAGCCATGGATGCTGATGGCCATGGCTTATTCGCCTTCGCCAAATTTATCGTTGATCAAGGTCAGCACCGCGGCCAGCGCTTCATCTTCACGCTCACCGTCGGTGTCAATCAGCACCTCGCTACCCAGCCCGGCGGCGAGCATCATCACACCCATGATGCTTTTCGCATTGATGCGGCGCTCGCCTTTGCTCATCCATACCTCACACGGGAAACCTCCGGCCAACTTGGTCAGTTTGGCCGAGGCACGGGCATGCAGGCCCAATTTATTGCTGATGGTCACGGTGGCTTGGGGCATGTCTCTGTCCAGTTTGATTTTGGGGTGCGGTGCTGCCCACAGGCATCACGCCTTGGGTCCCGCCTGCGTGGGCGCGTGCGGCCAAGGTTTCCAGGCTTTCATGTCGGTAACACACGCTGCGCAGCAGCATGGGCAAATTGGCGCCTGCCACCAGGCGCGTGTGAACCCCATCGCCCAGCTGCTGGGCCACGTTGCAAGGTGTGGCGCCAAACACGTCACTGAGCAGCAACACATCGGTCGTGCCCAGAGCGGCCATGGCTTCGCGCGCTCGGGCCAAGCTGTCTTCAGTGGGAGACTCGGGCAACACGTCCAGCGCCAGCACACCGCTGGCGCAATCTGGAAAAACGTGCAGGGCGCATTCGCGCAGAGCGGTGGCCAGCGGCGCGTGGGCGATGATGAGGATGCCAATCATAGGATTTTGATTATCGGCTCTCGGCTGGTTTTTTCAGCATAAAAAACGCCCATGAAGCCACCGATGTGACGCCAAAACAGGCCAGCGCCGCTTGGTAGGCCTGCGCATTGCCCAAGCCCAGACCGCGCCCAGCATCGACCAGCAAGCCGATGCCCCACTGCACCACAAAAATGCCTGCAAAAATCACCAAGTTGTAGGCCGACAGGGCTCGCCCGGCCAAGTGCGAGGGGAAAGCCATGCCCACAGCAGGCTGGGCCAGCGCCACGAAAGTGCTGGTCATGCAAAGCAAGGCCACCCCCACAGCAGCCGCAGCCCCCACGCCCGGCCCCACCCACACCAGCGCACCAATAACCCCAAAACTCCAAGGCAAGCCCCAGGCGATCAGGCGCTCGACCGGGATGCCTCTGTGCGCCAATCGCGGCGTGATCAAGCCCCACAACCAAAAGGTCACCAGCATGGCCAGATTGATCAAGAACAGTCCGGATGCGGCCTCTGCCGCTGTCCAGCCCGCCACCTGCGTCATCCAAGGGCCAGCCCACAAAGTTTGGATGGCCACCATGCCGCCGTAACTGAAAAAGCCGATCGGCGTCATGCGCCAAAAATAAGCGCTGCGCCAGATTTCGCGGTAACTGCCATCGTCGTCGGTCGGTGTCTGCGGCATATCGGCAGTGGGTGTCGCCTTTTGCCATACTGGCACCAACAAGGTGATCAAGAGCATGGCGATGGCAATCATCACGCCCAACATGACGAACAAGGCTCGCCAGCCAAACAGGGGCATAAGCCATTGCACGGGCAAGGTCGCGGCCAACATGCCCAAGGAGCCCGTCATCAGCATCCACGAGTTGGTGCGCAGTTGGGTGCTGGCGTCAAACCAACGCCGGTAACCCGTGAGTGGGGCCATCAAACAAGCACTCACACCCATGCCGCACAGCACCCGTGCGGCCAACAGGCCATGAAAACTGTCGGCCCAAGAGAACGCCATGCAACCCAACACGGCAAAACTCAAAAAGGCCAGGATGATTTTTTTGGGTCCGTGCTTGTCCAGCAAACGTCCCAAAGGCAACTGGGTGAGCGAAAAGCCCAAAAAATAACCGCCCGCCAGCAAACCCAGATCTTGTGCGTTCAGTTGAAACTCGGCGGTCAAGGTTGGCGACAAAGTGGCTGTGATGGCCCGCACCAAGGCTGAGAAAAAATACGCCAAAGCAAATGCCAAAAACACCACCACCGCCATGCGACGCGGCAAGTGATCGGGATGGGCCAAACCGCCCGTTTTTATCGTATCGGCGCTCATGGGTTGATGCTTTCGAACAAGGTATTGGCCAACTGGTGTGAGCGCTTTGGTTCATACACCACGGCATGGACCAGCCGCACTTGCTCGCCTTGGGCCAAAGCCCCCCAAACAGCGTCCATGTCCACCGGCTCACCATTGACGCGCTGACCCGGTGCCTGCACCCTGACCGACGAGGGCAGGGGAATTTGTCCAGGACGGTGCCAAACCTGCTGCTGCCCGGCTGCCAAAGGCTGGGCCACGCGTGCGTTGGCCAATGTGGCTTTTTGCCAACCCGTCATGACCGCACCGATGTCGGTCCCTGCAGGCAAGGCTGCGGTCATCACGGCCACCATGGCGGTGCCGCTTTCGCAGCCCACCACTTGCAAATCCACGGTCACGCCACCCAAGGGCACGCTGCGGGTGGTGCGGTCGGGTTTGCAAGGCAGCTGGGCTTTGAGCGTCAGGCCCTCAAAGCCCACATCTCGCCAGTTCTCGGCAGGGCTGCAAGCGCTCAAAATCAGGGCCAATAAGAGGCTGGGCCCGAGGGCCTTGGAATGGGTTCGCATGGGGTGATTATCCTGATCAGCGCACGCGTCGTATTTTGGCGACAATATCGCCATGAATTCACTCGACGGCATTCGCGTTCTCGACCTCTCCCGCGTTTTAGCGGGCCCTTGGTGCACCCAAACCCTGGCCGATTTGGGGGCCGATGTCATCAAGATCGAGCGCCCCGGCTCTGGCGACGACACCCGCACTTGGGGGCCACCTTTTTTGAAAGATGCCCAAGGCCAGGACACGGCCGAGGCCGCCTACTATCTGGGCGCGAACCGCAACAAGCGATCCGTGACTTGTGACATCGCCCAACCCGAAGGCCAATCCCTGATCAAAGAACTGGTCCGGCACTGCGATGTGTTTGTGGAGAATTTCAAGGTCGGCGACATGGCCAGATACGGCTTGGATTACGCCAGCCTCAGCGCCCTGAACCCCAAGCTGGTCTATTGCAGCGTGACCGGCTTTGGCCAGACTGGCCCTTACCGCGAACGGGCGGGCTACGACTATGCTGTGCAAGGCATCGGCGGCCTCATGAGCGTGACCGGTGAACGTGACGACTTGGGCGGCGGCCCCCAAAAAGTGGGCGTGGCCGTGGCCGACCTGTTCACCGGCATGTACGCCACCGTCGCGATCTTGGCGTCACTGCGCCATGTCGAACGCACCGGCCAAGGCCAACAGGTGGACATGGCCTTGCTCGACACGCAAGTCGCCATGCTCGCCAATTTGGGGTCGAATTACCTCGTCAGTGGCAAAGTGCCGGGTCGCGCTGGCAACGCGCACCAAAACATCGTGCCCTACCAGGTGTTTGAAACTGCGCCTCCCGCCGGGTCGTCTCCCGGCAGCCGCGACCACCTGATTTTGGCGGTGGGCAACGACGGGCAGTTTGCCAAGTTCTGCGCTGTGGCCGGCTGCCCCGAGCTGGCGCAGGACCCGCGCTACGCTCAAAACACCCAACGCGTCCGACACCGCGACACCCTGGTGCCTCTTCTGGAGGGCATCCTGAAAACACGCACCAAGGCCGACTGGTTGGCTGCCCTGGAAGCCGCCAAAGTGCCTTGTGGCGCGATCAACACCTTGAGCGAGGTTTTTGTGGACCCCCAAATTCAGGCCCGTGGCATGGTGCAAGATTGGCAACACCCAGTCAAACCCGACCTGAAACTGGTGGCCAGCCCCATGAAGCTCAGTCGCACCCCAGTTCGCCAAGATTTCCCGCCCCCCATGTTGGGCCAGCACACCGCCGAGGTCTTGTCGGAAGTGCTGGGCTGGTCCGCCGAACAACTGGGGCCATTGCGTGGCAAAGGGGTGATTTGATGGCCAATTTCTTGCTGGTACATGGGGCTTGGCATGGCGCTTGGTGCTGGCAGCGCGTGTTGCCCAGGCTGATGGGCGCCGGTCACCGCGCCCACGCAGTGACCCTGACCGGTGTAGGCGAGCGTGCCCACCTGCTGCACCCGGGCATTGACCTTGAAACCCACATCACCGACGTGACGGCGGCCATGGATGCCGAAGAAATGGACGAGGTGGTGCTGGTGGTGCACTCGTATGCCGGCATGCTGGGCACCGCGGTGGCCGACCGCAGGGCCGAGCGGCTGTGCCATCTGGTGTATCTGGATGCGGTGCTGCCCAAGCCGGGTGAGAGCTGGAGCAGTACCCATGCCAGCGCCACGCGGCAAGCGCGCATCGACGCTGCTCAAGCCCACCCTTTGCACGCTTTTCCCGCGCCGGACCCGGCTGTTTTTGGATTGAGCGATGCCGACCATGCGTGGGTACAAAGGCGTCAGACCCCTCACCCAGGCGGGCCTTACAGCCATGCGCTCGACTTCGACCCACAGCGCGTCGCCAGCGTACCGCGGTCATTCATCAACTGCACAACGCCTGCGCTGGGCACCATCGATGTGAGTCGCCAGCGCATGCGCGACCCGAAGTTCTGGGACGGCGCTTGGCTGCCCGGCTCACAAGTGATCGACATGCCCACCGGCCACGACCCCATGGTCAGCGACCCAGAGGGTTTGGTCCAGCACCTGTTGTCCTTGCTTTAAGACTTCTCGGTTCTGTGGCTTTGGGCTGTGTTGTTCACCGCAAGGCGCCAAACACCTTGCTGAGCAAGGCACTGCCTGCTTGGGCCGGGTTTTGGCGGATTTTCTTTTCCTCTTCGCCAATCATGTAATACAAACCGTCCAGTGTTTTCGCTGTGACATGGCTCTCCAATTGGGCGTCGTCCTTGGACAGCAAGCCCATGCCTGACAACTTGCCCGCCACCGCATTGAATTGCGCCACCACGCCCAGTTGCCCCATCACCTGTTTGACTTGGGGCATGAACTCGGCACTCAAGGAGGTTCGCGTCTTGTTCACAAAAAACTGCGTGACCGCCGTGTCGCCTCCTTGCAAAATGCCTTTGGCGTCTTGCACCGACATGGTTTGAATCGATTGCATCAAGGCCTTTTGTGCCAAAGGCACAGCTTGTTCGGCGGCGCGGTTCATCTGCAAGGTCAAGGCATCGAGTTGCTTGCCCATGCCTAGCATCTTGAGCATTTTTGTCCCTTTGCTCAAAGTGTCTGGCAAGCCAATGCGCACGTTGTCATTGCCCATGAAGCCGTCTTGCACGCCCAGCAAACCGATCGCTGCGCGCGCGCCTTTTTCAAGGGCCAGCTTCAGGCCTTGTGAAGCGTCCCCTGTACTCAGATTCGCCAAATTGGAGGCATGGGCGGGCACAAGGACCAAAATGCCCGAGGTCATGACGAACGTATTAAACTTTCTACGATGAATATGCACCTGAATTCTCCTTGGCGTTTGCAACCTCTCGGCCGCCGTTTGTGGAAGGGGGCTGCTGCGCTCGGCCTGTCCATGCTCCTTTGGGGCTGTGCAGGTGAGCGGGCCCCCGAATCTTCCTTCGTTTTGCTCGACGGCACGACAGTGACCTCCAAGCAATTGCAAGGAAAAGTATCTTTGGTCAATTTTTGGGCCACCAGTTGCACCTCTTGCGTGGCCGAGATGCCCGAGTTGATCACCACTTATCAAAAGTTCAAGGACCGTGGCTACGAGACGGTGGCGGTTGCCATGAGTTACGACCCCCCCAGCTATGTGGTGAACTTTGCCCAGACACGCCAGTTGCCGTTCAAGGTGGCCATTGACAATACCGGCGTCGTAGCGCGCGATTGGGGCGATGTGAAACTCACCCCCACCACTTTTTTGGTTAACAAGCGCGGTGTGATCGTCAAGCGCTTTGTGGGCACGCCTGACTTTGCCGAACTTCACCAGTTGATCGACAAATTACTGCGTGAAATTTGAGTCACACCGGGGTAACCCCGCGTTCTCGCGCAGTGTGGTCAAACCGGCTTGACTGGGTTATTTCTGCCGGAAGCTGTCGTGACAGGTCTTGCAGGATGCCGCTGCCGGTCCAAACGCGGCTTTCAAAGCATCGATGTTGCCGGCCTTCGCTGCGGTATTGAGCTTCATGACTGCGGCTTGCATGTTGTCTGCCGCTTCTTTGTACTTGGCCGATTCTTGCCAGATTTCGGGCTTGGCTCGGGTCTCACCCTTGTCTGTGCCTTCGCCAAAGGCCGCCCATGGCAGTTTGGACATCTCAGCCACAATATCGGCGTTTTCTGAGGCCAATTTGGCATCAAAGGGGATGCGGCCATTGGCCATGGCACCCAAACGTCCAAAATGCGCTGCCATCACCGTGAAGCTGGCTTTGCGGTACTTGATGGCATCTTCTGCTTTAGCAAATTGGGCCTGTGCGGGGATCGCCATTGCCAGTGCCATGCAGGCACCGATCATGCTGATTGTTTTTTTCATGTTGACTCCATTTGTTTGAAATGCGTTAAAAAGACATATCCTCACCTCAGTTTCTCACAACTTCACCCATTCCATACTTCTTAACGTTTCATGTTCACAGTCCGTATCTGGGATTTACCCACGCGCTTGTTCCATTGGGCTTTGGCCTTGTGTGTCATCGGCTTGTTGATCACCGGCAACATTGGCGGTGACGCGATGCTTTGGCACTTTCGTCTAGGGTATGCCGTCTTGTCACTGGTCCTCTTCCGCCTTGTATGGGGGCTCGTCGGCGGCCATTGGTCTCGCTGGGCCCAGCTGTCTTTGCAGCCTGCGCTGGTTTGGGCTTACCTGAAGGGGCGGCCCCCTTCGGCATCTGTTGCGGGTCACAACCCCATGGGCTCTTGGGCCATTGTGGCCATGCTGTCTTTTTTGATCTTCCAGGTGGCCACGGGCCTGGTCAGTGACGATGAAATTGCCTACAGCGGGCCACTGACCGCCATGGTGCCGGGTCAGTGGGTTTCATGGGCCACCAGTTGGCACACCCACTGGGGCAAATTGACCATCCTTTTTTTGGTTGCTCTCCATGTGTTGGCACTGGTCTGGTACCGTTTTGCCAAGCGAATTTCGCTTGTTCCTGCCATGGTCCACGGTAACAAGCAGCTCGCGGCCCTTGCCGTGTCTTCGCATGACCACTGGTCCACGCGCTTGATCGCGTTGCTGATTTTGGTGATGGCGTCCTGTGGCGTTTATGCACTGCTTGGCTGGGGTTCTTGATTCGCGCTTGTATACTGAAAACTTGATTTTTGGATGCCACCTTGCCCAAGACCTCTCCTCAACCCACGGTCGTGCTTCGATGCCCTACGAGTGATTTCGAGTGGACCCAGACGCGCACCATCTTTGTCGAATATGCGTCTTCTCTGAAGGTAGATCTGTGCTTTCAGGATTTTGATCGAGAGCTCGCGAATTTACCGGGCGAATACACTGAGCCTCGCGGCTGCCTTTTGCTGGCATGGACGAATGATTCGTTGGCCGGTTGTTGCGCACTTCGGCCCTTGGACAGTTGTGACTACGCCAATGCAGCGGAGATGAAACGTTTGTACGTTCGCCCTGAATACCGTGGCCTGGGCATTGGCAGGCTACTCACCGAGGGCATACTGGAATCCGCCCAGCGTGCTGCTTACAGCTGTGTTTTGTTGGACACGCTCGATGACATGGAGGCCGCTCGCGCCCTCTACGAGGATCTGGGTTTTGCCGAGATCCCCCCTTATTATCACAACCCGTACGCAGGTTCACACTACCTGAAGGTCGACATCGCCTGAAGGTTCATGCCCCATTAAAAAAGGGGCCTCTCGGCTCCTTTTTTTCCATCACGGTCAAATTCAACTTTTTGCTTGCGCCAGCAAAGTGGCGGCATCGCTGACTTCGAACTTGCCAGGACCTTCGACGTTCAAGGCGGTCACGGTGCCGTCTTTCACCAACATGGAATAGCGGTTGCTGCGCAGGCCCATGCCGCG
>NZ_CALBEX010000093.1 GCF_937889215.1 uncultured Limnohabitans sp. | reverse complement strand
TCGATCATGGGAAGTGCGTCAGGGCCACCCGGCGCGACGACCCCCATGGAAATGATGTATTTCAAGGCGTCGTCGACGCTCATGTCGAGCTCGACCACGTCGGCCTTGGGCATCATCAAAAAGAAGCCAGAGGTCGGGTTGGGTGTGGTTGGCACGTACACACTGACCATGGGCTGGGTCAAATGTCGGGCCACCTCACCCCCCGGCGTACCCGTCAAAAATGCAATGGTCCATGAACCGTGGCGCGGGTATTGCACCAACAAGGCCTTAGAAAATGCATGGCCGGTGCCCGAAAACAAGGTATCGGCCACTTGCTTGACACTGGTATAAATCGTGCGAACCACCGGAATGCGGGTGATCAACTTGCCCCACTGCCGCAACCACCACTGGCCAAACATGTTGGCGACAAAGACCCCGGTGAAGAAGATGACCAAAGCCACCAGAATCACACCCAGACCGGGTACCCCTCGCAAATACTCGGCCAAGGCATGCATGCCCGGAATCAAGGTGTCGGCGGCATGCAAGACCGCTAAAAAGATCCCGTCCAGCAGGCCTACCAACCAAGTCAACACCCAAACGGTGATACCCATGGGCAGCCACACCAGCAAGCCGGTGATGAAATACTGTTTAAAGCTGCGTTGTTTCATGAAGTGGGCAGTCGGTAGGATTCAGTGCGCAAAAGCGATCAATGGCAGGCACAGGAAGCTGCACAAGCTCCAGCACTTGCAGTCGGCGTGGCCGGGGGGGCAGCTGGGCTGTCACCTCCCGATGCCGGCGCTGGGCTGGCCACCGCATCGGCCGTGGCTGCCGCTGGGGCTGCAGCGGCGGAAGCGCCACCACCCTTGAAATCGGTGGCATACCAACCCGTGCCCTTGAGTTGAAAACCAGGCGCCGTGAGTTGCTTGCTGAATTTGGGCGCGCCACACGCCGGACAGTCGGTCATGGGCGCGTCGCTCATTTTTTGCAGAACATCCTTGGTATGGCCGCAGGCGTCGCATTTGTAAGCGTAAATGGGCATGGGATGGTTCCTGAGAGAAAAATTTAACCCTCCATTGTAATTCGAAGACCTTACTGAACCGGGCGCTCTGCTAGAAACACCTCGCTGCCAGGCCGCCACAAAGGTGTAAACATTGGTCAGGTTTGTGAACATACCCTGTTAAAACGAGTAAAAGTTCGTTCTTATACAATCGCGCGCAGGCCGATTTTGCGTAGGCCCAGCTTTGGCCAACATCCCCAACCTTGATGGAGCTTTCACGTTCATGAACAAACGTTTTTTACTGACCGCTTTGTGTGCACTGACCTTGGCCGCCTGTGGCAAAAAGGAAGAGTCTCCTCAGACACCTGTGGCTGCAGTGGGCACCAGCAACGCCGAAGACAAGGTGTTGAACATTTACAACTGGCCCGACTACATAGCCGAAGGCATGATCGCCGACTTTGAAAAAGAAAGTGGCATCAAGGTCAACTACCAAACATTCGAGAACAACGAAGCCTTGCAAGCCAAGCTGATCGCAGGCAGCTCGGGTTATGACATCGTGGTGCCCGGCGCGGTATTTGCCAAATCGCAAATCGAAGCAGGCCTGCTGCGGCCTTTGGACAAAACGCAAATTCCAAATCTGACCAACTTGGACCCGGCCATCATGGCCAAGCTCGACAAAGTTGACCCCGGCAACACCCATCTGGTGCCATGGGCCTGGAGCTTCACCACGGTCGGCATCAACAAGACCAAAGTCAGCAAAGCGCTGGGCAACACACCCATGCCCGACAACGCCTGGGATCTGGTCTTCAACCCGACCTACACCAGCCTGCTCAAGTCTTGCGGCATCGCCTATCTGGACTCCCCCACCGAGGTGATGCCACCGGCCTTGCATTACATCGGCAAGGATGCTTATTCGGCCGACGCAGCCGACCACAAAGCGGCAGGTGAAATGCTGGCCAAGGTGCGCAAGGACATCCGGCTTTTCTCCAGCACCATGATCGATGACTTGGCCGGTGGCAAAGCCTGCGTGGCATTGGGCTGGGCAGGTGACATCAACATTGCGCGCAGCCGTGCCATCGAAAACCAAAGCGGCCAAGAGATAGAAGCCTTGCTGCCGAAAACAGGCGGCTTGTTGTTCTTTGACAATCTGGCCGTGCCCAAAGATGCCAAGCACCCCAACAACGCCATGGCGTTCATCAACTACTTTTTGAAACCAGAAGTATCCGCCGCTTTGACCAACGAGTTGAGCTACCCCACGGCCAACAAAGCCAGCGTGGCGCAAGTCACGCCAGAAGTGGGTCAAAACAAGAGCGTGTTTTTGGACGAAGCCAACTTGCAACTTGCGGTCTCGCCCTCCAGCTTGTCCAACGCAGCCCGAGAGTCCCTGACCTCGGTGTACACCGCGTTCAAACAAGGCAAGTGACGCCCAACCACTTGGTTGGCCGTTAACCCTAGGCCGTGCCCGTGGCGTGCACGGCCCTGAGTCTTGAACCGAAGGACACCTCCATGAGCACCACCCCGCCCGACTCGCTTGGCTTTCTGAGCATCCGAAGTCTGAGCAAGCGTTTTGACAACGTCCTGGCCGTGGATGATGTCTCGCTGGACATCGCAAAAGGGGAGATCTTTGCCTTGTTGGGCAGCTCTGGGTGCGGCAAATCAACCTTGCTGCGCATGTTGGCCGGCTTCGAGTCCCCTTCTTCGGGTCAAATTTTTTTGGGTGAGCAGGACATCAGCTTGCTGCCCCCTTACGAGCGGCCCATCAACATGATGTTCCAGTCGTATGCTTTGTTTCCACACTTGTCGGTTTGGGAAAACATTGCTTTTGGCCTGCGCCGCATGGGGATGGACAAAGACGCGATGGCCGAACGGGTAGAGGCCATGCTGGAGTTGGTGCAACTGCAAAAGTTTGCGGCCCGTAAACCCCATCAACTGTCGGGTGGGCAGCAGCAGCGCGTGGCATTGGCACGCAGCTTGGCGCGCAAACCCCAATTGCTGCTGCTGGATGAGCCCCTGGGCGCACTCGACAAGAAACTGCGCGAACAAACACAGTTTGAGTTGGTCAACATCATCGAATCCATTGGCGTGACGTGCGTCATGGTCACGCACGACCAAGAAGAGGCCATGACCATGGCCTCGCGCATTGCGGTCATGAGCCAAGGCCGCATTTTGCAACTGGGCAGCCCGACCGAAATTTACGAAGCCCCCAATTGCCGCTTTGTGGCTGATTTCATTGGCAGCATCAATTTGTTTGACGGCCACCTGACCCGAGCCGATGCCAGCCAATCCGAAATCCAAACGCCTCAAGGCCGCTTCACCCTGGGGCACGGCTCGTCCCATCCGCAGGGCATGGCTTTGTCACTGGCGGTTCGCCCCGAAAAAATCTTCATCGACAAACGCCCCCCCGATGTTGGCTCGGCGGGTTCCGCCAACACGGTGTCGGGCGTGGTGAGTGAAATCGCCTACATGGGCAGTTACAGCACATACCTTGTGAAGCTGCCCGATGACAGCGTGGTCAAGGTGACCCAATCGAACCGCAGCCGCAACCACGAGGACGACATCGTCTGGGGTGACTCGGTCTATTGCTTTTGGGACACCCAAGCGGGTGTTCTCTTGACCGCATGATCCAGTTCTTGTCGCGCTTGGTGGAACCCTTGCGCTTGGGAAGGCGCACCGTGGTTGGCATTCCAACGGTGTGGCTGTGGGTCTTTTTTGCCGCGCCTTTTTTGATTTTGCTGCGATTGAGTGTCACCGACATGGGCGAGCAACTCAACCCGTTTGCACCGCTACTGACCCACACCGAACTGGGCGGCTGGAAGCTCAACCTCAAACTGAGCCACTACGTCAGTCTCTTTGTGGATCGCGATGGGCATTGGGGTGACACCCTCTACATCGGCGCCTACCTGCTGTCCCTCAAGTACGCTTTTTGGACCACCGTTTTTTGCCTGTTTTTAGGCTACCCGTTCGCCTATTTTCTGGCCCGCGCCTCAGCCGCTTGGCGTCCGGTTTTGTTGATGATGGTGATGCTGCCCTTTTGGACCTCGTTTTTGCTGCGCGTTTACGCGTGGAAGGGCATCTTGGCCGACCAAGGCATTGTGAACAATGTCTTGCTGGCACTGGGCGTGATCCACGAACCGATCCAGATGCTCTACACCGATGTTTCCATGCTGGTGGGCATGACCTATGTTTACCTGCCCTTCATGGTCCTGCCTTTGTACGCCACATTGGTCAAACTGGACCCCCGGCTACTGGAGGCCGCACACGACTTGGGAGCCAGCCCCTGGAAAGCCTTTTGGCTGATCACTGTGCCGCTCAGCCGTTCAGGCATTGTGGCGGGCTCCATGTTGGTGTTTATCCCCTGCCTGGGTGAATTCGTGATCCCTTCCTTGTTGGGGGGGGCCGAGAACGTGATGATCGGCCGAGTGGTTTGGGATGAAATGTTCAGCAGCAACAATTGGCCTCGTGCCTCAGCCTTGGCCGTGATCATGATCTTAGGGGTGGTGATGCCCTTGGCTTGGTACAACGCCAAAGTGGCCCGTCAAGCCGAGAAGGAGCGCTCATGAGCCGTTGGCTACAAGCCCACTTTGGCAAACTCTGGATGGGCTTGGTCTACGGGTTCTTGTTTGCACCCCTGGCCTTCTTGGTGGTGTTCTCCTTCAACAGCACCCGTCAAGACAGTCGATTCACCGGTTTTTCATGGCGCTGGTACGAGGCTTTGGCCAATGACTCTCGTCTGCTGGAGGGTTTTCTGGTCTCGCTGAAGGTGGCTTTCATCAGTGCGTCGCTGTCGGTGGTGCTGGCCACGTTGGCGGCCTACACACTCGTTCGCTACACCCGGTTTCGGGGACGCAACGTTTTCACGGCCATGTTGAATGCCCCTCTGGTCATGCCAGAAGTGATCATTGGCTTGTCTTTGCTGCTGCTGTCGGTCAGCGCCCAACGCAGCCTGGGATGGCCCGAACGAGGCCTGACCACCATCGTGCTGGGGCATGTCTTGCTGGGCATGGCCTACGCGACAGTGGTGATCCAGTCTCGGCTCAAGGAAATGGAGCGCTCACTCGAGGAGGCGGCCATGGACTTGGGCTGCCGCCCCGGCCAAGTGTTCTTCTTGGTGACTTTGCCCAATATTTCACAGGCTTTGCTGGCCGCTTGGTTGCTGACCTTTACGTTGTCATTTGACGACGTGGTGATCTCAGAGTTCTTGTCTGGCCCTGGCGTGACCACTTTGCCACAGGTCATTTTCAGCTACGCTAGGCGCGGCGTGAACCCCTCCATTTACGCCGCCGCCACCTTGCTCATGGTGGTGGTCACCTTGGCCGTGGTGGCGTTTGGGGTTTACTCAGCGCGTCAAGCCCGCAAATCCCGCAACTGACCGCCACCGCGCAGGCGTGTCCCGAAACGGGTCACCCAAAGAGGCGCACCGTAGCCTCCTAAAACCGCCAAGCCAAATGGCTCCACAGCTGCAACAACACCAGGGTTGCGACAAAACCCAAGCCCATGTAAACCAGCGTCTGCAGCAAAGCATTGGTTCTGCGCTGCTCTTTGAGCAACTGCGCCAACTCGCGGTGATCACTTTGGCGCGGTTGTTTCAGGTACTCGTGCAGCAAACGCGGCAACTGTGGCAACAGTTTGGCGTAATGCGGGGCTTGGGCCTTGAGCTCTTGCAACAACTTTTGGGGGCCAATCTGCTCCAGCATCCATTTTTCGAGAAAAGGCTTGGCCGTGCTCCACAGGTCGAGCTCGGGGTCCAGATCGCGACCGAGGCCCTCAATGTTGAGCAGTGTTTTTTGCAGCAGCACCAACTGGGGTTGGATCTCGACCTGAAAGCGGCGCGAGGTCTGAAACAGCCGCATCAGCACCATGCCCAGAGAAATCTCTTTCAACGGTCGGTCGAAGTACGGCTCACACACGGCGCGAATCGCCGACTCCAACTCGTCCACACGCGTCTCGGGCGGCACCCAGCCCGACTCGATATGCAGCTCGGCCACGCGTTTGTAGTCGCGGCGGAAAAACGCCGTGAAGTTTTGCGCCAGGTACTCCTTGTCGTACTCGGTGAGTGTGCCCACGATGCCGAAATCAAGGGAAATATAGCGGCCAAAAGTCTCTGGTGCCAAGCTGACCTGGATGTTGCCCGGGTGCATGTCGGCATGGAAAAACCCATCGCGAAACACTTGCGTGAAAAAAAGCGTCACGCCATCGCGGGCCAACTTCGGAATGTCCACCCCTGCGGCGCGCAAACGGTCGACCTGGCTGATGGGCAGGCCGTGCATGCGCTCCATGACAATGACTTCAGGGTGACAAAAGTCCCAGATCATCTCGGGGATCAACACCAAGTCCAGCCCTTGCATGTTGCGGCGCAGCTGCGCGGCGTTGGCGGCTTCGCGCACCAAGTCCAGCTCGTCGTGCAGGTATTTGTCAAACTCGGCCACCACCTCGCGGGGTTTGAGGCGCTTGCCGTCAGCGCTCAGGCTCTCCACCCAGCCCGCCATCATGCGCATCAAGCTCAGGTCTTTGTCGATCACGGGCAGCATGCCCGGGCGCAAGACCTTGATGGCCACTTCGCGCACATCGCCCGATTTGCCGCGCAAGGTGGCAAAGTGCACCTGCGCGATCGAGGCGCTGGCCACAGGCTCGCGCTCAAAGGTTTCAAAAATATCATCCACCTTGCGGTTGAAAGCCCGCTCAATGGAGGCCACCGCGATGGCCGAGCTGAAAGGCGGCACCCGGTCTTGCAGCTTGGCCAGTTCTTCGGCAATGTCGGGCGCCAGCAAATCGCGCCGCGTGGACAGCACCTGCCCAAACTTCACAAAAATCGGCCCCAAACGCTCCAGGGCTTCGCGCAGGCGTACTCCCCGGGGCGAACGCAAGTCACGGCCCACCGAGAGCACGCGGGCTAACAGGCGAATCCATGGCTTTTGAAAGCTAGAGAGCACCAGCTCGTCGAGGCCGTAGCGCAAGACGATGAAGACAATGAATACGCCGCGCCCGAAACGGCCCCAGCGCATCATGCTGCGCTGCCCGTTCGCAACCCAGTGCCGGGGCGCTGTGCCACAAAACTGCGCAAAGCGAGCACGGCCTGACGGGCGGCTTGGGCCAATGTGTGTGCCGCAGCGTCCCCAATCAGGCCCGCCAAGTCCTCTTCGGCGTCCCAGCGCACATGGTCGATCAACCAATTGACCTCGGCGGCCAGTTGCACATCGCCTTCGATGCGCACTTTAGGTTTGGCACCTTGGGCCAATGCCGATGCGAGTGAGATCGGTGACTCTTCTGCCACTGTCAGGCGCAGATCAAAGCCCTCAAAGCGACCACGCTCAAGAAGGCCTGCGGGGGTGGGGGTCAGTTGCAGTTGGATGCGGTCCCAAACCAGCTCGATGCGCTGGCCTTTTTGGCGGGCCAAGCGGGCCATGGCCTCGGGCTCACTCATCAGCACATGGTTGAGGAACAAGACAAGACGGTTGACGCTCTCGTCCACCACCCAGGCCGGAGGCTGGAAGTTGGCCGCAAAGCGATTGACCATGTCGGGGAGCGCCTGAGCGGCCCATGAAAAAGGGGACTGTGTTGCCATAGTCCCCGATTATTCCCGAAAGTGCAGGCCCCAAATACTCAGGGCTTTATGAACCGGTTTTTATTGCAGTGCTTGCACACCAGCCACCAGCCAGCCGCCACCTTGCTTGGACTTGGTCATGTTCCAAACTTCACGGAAAGGGCTTGGGCCGGAAGCGGCGTCTTCACGGATCATGCCGTTGAACTCGACACTGGCCATGTAAGCATCGGCCTGCTCTTCGATGCCCAACAACTGGGCGTCCAACATGACAACTTCGGTCTTGTTGGGCTGGCCAGGGAACTGCGCTTCGCGCTCAGAGAGTTGGCTGCGAATTTCGGACACCATGGCATCGGTCATCATCGAACGCAGGGCAGCAATGTCCGAGCGGTCCCAAGCGTCTTGCAGAGTCACGAAGTTGCGCTTGGCAGCAGTGACAAAGCTGTCCACATCAAAACCGGCGGGGACACCCCAGGTTTGCGAGCCGCTCAGGGCATCACTGCTGCTGGCGTTGAGGCCGGAGCCAATGCCCGAGCCGATCATGGAACCCGTGGTTTGCGAGGATGCTGAGCTGTCAAAACGGGTGTTTTGGGCTTCCCACGGCCGTGCCGAAGCATCGTTACCGACGTTGTTGGGGCTGTACTGCTTGAAGGTGGCGGGGTTTCCTGCCGACGCACCGGCACCCTGGTAAGCCATACCGGCGGGGCCGTTGGATGCGCCACCTCGTCGGGCGCGCATCACCATGCCGATGACCATCAACACCGCAGCACCAATGAGCAAGGCCATGAGGATGCTGCCAAAGGCCTCACCCAAACCCAGCGAACTGGCCAACCAAGCCAAGCCCAAACCAGCGGCCAATCCACCCAGCATGGCACCCCAAGGCTTCTTGGGAGCAGCAGCTGCAGCGCCCGCAGCACCAGGCTTGGCGGCATTGCTGGAGGCTGCATTTTGGGCCGGTGCCGAAGGCGTCTGCGGCGCAGCATCGCGCTTGGTAACCTGGTTTGACTGCTGGCCAAACGACTTGCCACCGCCCATGCGGCGTGCTGCCTCGGCGTTCAGGCTGCCCAAGGCCATCACGCCTGCGAGCATCAGTGTCATCAACTTGCTGTTCATGGTGTCTCCAACTCAGGAAATTCAATTTTCGGGCTTCAACACTTGATGCCCATGTGCAAGGCTACCACCCCGGCCGACAAATTATGAAAATCCACATGGCCAAATCCGGCATTTTTCATAAGGGTTTTCAGGTCTTCTTGCCCGGGGTGCATGCGGATGGATTCGGCCAGGTAACGGTAACTTTCGGCATCCCCCGCAACCAACTTGCCCAACCGGGGCAAGATGTTGAAGCTGTACCAGTCGTAAGCTTTTTCCAAGGGTTTGGCCACTTTGGAAAACTCCAAGACCAGCAATTTCCCGCCCGGTTTGAGCACCCGGCACATTTCCTTCAAGGCCACATCCTTGTGTGTCATGTTGCGAAGGCCAAAGGCCACGCTGACCACGTTGAAGAGCTGGTCAGGAAAAGGCAGCTTCTCGGCATCGCACACCAAGGTGGGCAAAGCCAGGCCGTGGTCGACCAGCCGGTCACGCCCAGTGGACAACATGGCTTTGTTGATGTCGGTGTGCACCACACGGCCCGAGGCCCCCACTTTTTTGGCAAAAGCCATGGACAAGTCGCCCGTGCCGCCTGCAATGTCCAGCACCTGGTCGCCCTCTTTGAGGTTGGCCACCTGCACGGTGTAGGCCTTCCACACCCGGTGCAGACCCATGGACATCAGGTCATTCATCACGTCGTATTTGGACGCGACCGAGTCGAACACGCCACGCACATGCTTGGCTTTTTCGCTCTCGTCGACGGTTTTGAAACCGAAGTGGGTGCTGCTCATGCCCGCCTCCTCAATGCTTGTGACCGCAGCTGCCGCCCGCCGAGGCTTCGATCATGGGCGCGTCCCGGCTCATACCAGCCACTTGCAGCCGGTCTTCGTACTGCTTCCAAAGGGCTGCTTCCTGGTCGCCCAGAAAGTACAGGTATTCCCAGGTGAACAGGCCGGATTCGTGCCCATCGGTGAATGTGGGTTTCACGGCGTAATTGCCCACAGGTTCGATTTCGGCAATGCCAACCTCGCGCTTGCCGGTTTGCAACACTTCCTGGCCGGGGCCGTGGCCTTGCACCTCGGCCGAGGGCGAATACACGCGCATCAGCTCGAAGGGGATGCGGAACTGCGCCCCGTCAGAAAACCCGATCTCCAGCACCCGGGTCTGGCCGTGCAGGGTCAGAGACTCGGGGTGGGGCATGTCTTTTTTCAATCCGGCCATCTTTTACTTTCGAAATCTTGCTGTCGGTTTGCGCGCTTGGCTTACACCAGCACGCGCTCAATGCCGCCTGCATTGGCAGCGCTCACGTACTCGGGCATCCATTCTTCACCCAGGATGTGCTTGGCCATCTCGACCACGATGTAGTCGGCTTCGAGCAGGCCGTTTTGCAGGTCGTCCTGGTAACGGTTCAAACCCATCAAACAGCTCGGGCAAGACGTGAGAATTTTGACGTTCTCCTCCGCTGTGACTGCCCCCGATTGGCGCAAAGCGACCTCGCCTTTGCGAATTTCTTCTTCTTTTCGGAAGCGAATCTGTGTCGAGATATCAGGGCGTGCCGAGGCCAAACCACCGCTTTCACCACAGCAGCGACTGCTCTCCAAAACACCGTCGCCCAACAAGGCGGTGACGGTTTTCATGGGCGCTTGCAATTTCATCGGGCTGTGGCAAGGGTCGTGGTACAGGTACGCACCTTGGGATTCGAGCTTGATGCCTTTTTCGAGCAGGTACTCGTGGATGTCCATGATGCGGCAACCCGGGAAAATCTTGTCAAATTCGTAACTCTGCAACTGGTCGTAACACGTGCCGCAACTGACCACCACGGTTTTGATGTCGAGGTAGTTGAGGGTGTTGGCCACGCGATGGAACAGCACCCGGTTGTCGGTGATGATTTTCTCGGCTTTATCGAACTGGCCCGAGCCTTTTTGCGGATACCCACAACACAGGTAGCCCGGTGGCAACACGGTCTGAACACCTGCATGCCACAGCATGGCCTGGGTCGCCAAGCCCACCTGGCTGAACAGGCGTTCGGAACCGCAACCGGGGAAGTAAAACACCGCCTCGGTCTCCGCACTCGTGGTTTTGGGGTCACGGATGATCGGCACGTAGTCTTTGTCTTCGATGTCGAGCAAAGCACGAGCGCCCTTCTTGGGCAGGCCCCCAGGCATTTTCTTGTTGATGAAGTGAATCACCTGCTCCTTGATGGGCGGTTGACCCACTGACGCTGGAGGTGCCTTGGTTTGCTGACGTGCAAATACATTCAACACGCGGTTGCCCAAGCGTTGCGCCTTAAAACTGATTTTGGTTAAAGCCTGACCCAAAGCAATGGCATTCGGACTGGCCGTACCAATGAACCAAGACTGAAACTCTGCAGCTGGCCGGAAGCTCTTTTGACCCATCTTGCGCAGCAGGTTGCGCATGTTCATCGACACCTCGCCAAAGTCGATGTTGACCGGGCAAGGCGACAAACACTTGTGGCACACGGTGCAATGGTCTGCCACGTCTTCAAACTCTTGCCAATGCTTGATCGAGATGCCCCGTCGGGTTTGTTCTTCGTAGAGGAAAGCCTCGACCAGCAAGGAAGTCGCCAAAATCTTGTTGCGCGGGCTGTAGAGCAAATTGGCACGCGGCACATGCGTGGCACACACCGGCTTGCACTTGCCGCAGCGCAGGCAGTCTTTCACGCTGGCAGCGATCTCGCCAATGTCGGACTGCTGCATGATCAGCGACTCGTGGCCCATCAGGCCAAAGCTGGGGGTGTAGGCGTGTGTCAGGTCAGCGGCGTGCACATCGTCGCCCAAGCCCGTCAGGGCCGCGCCGCGCAGCAGCTTGCCTTTGTTGAAGCGCCCTTCGGGGTCCACCTTGGCTTTGTAGGCGGTGAAGTTGGCCAGCTCGGCGTCGGTCAAAAACTCCAGCTTGGTGATGCCAATGCCGTGCTCACCCGAGATCACGCCGTCCAGGCTGCGCGCCAACACCATGATGCGAGCGACCGCTTCGTGCGCGGTTTGCAGCATCTCATAGTTATCGGAGTTGACCGGAATGTTGGTGTGCACATTGCCGTCACCGGCGTGCATGTGAAGTGCCACCCACACGCGGCCTTTGAGCACGCGCTGGTGAATGGCCGTGACCTCGGTCAGGATCGGCAAAAAGGCAGAACCGGAGAAGATACTCTGGAAAGCCGGGCGGATTTGTGTCTTCCAGCTGGCACGCAGGCTGTGCTCTTGCAGCTGAGGAAACAGCGTGTCGACATCCGTCAACCAGCCTTGCCACTGCGCACGCACCTCGCGCACCACCGCCAGGGCTTGCGCCACGCGGTCTTCCAGCAACTCGGCCGACGGAATGTCGCTGGCGTCGTCTTGCTTGCCCAGCGGCAGGTTGCCCCGCTCCAGGAAGGCTTCGATCTCACGACACAGTTTGAGCTTGTTGCGCAGGGAGAGCTCGATGTTGATGCGCTCGATGCCATCGGTGTACTCGGCCATGCGCGGCAGCGGAATGACCACGTCTTCGTTGACCTTGAAGGCGTTGGTGTGACGCGAGATGGCCGCTGTTTTCTTGCGGTCCGACCAGAACTTTTTGCGCGCTTCGGGGCTGATGGCGATGAAGCCTTCGCCACTGCGCGAGTTGGCAATGCGCACGATCTCGCTGGTCGCCTTGGCCACGTCGTCGGCGTTGTCACCGGCGATGTCACCGATCAAGACCATCTTGGGGAAACCGCCGCGCTTGGACTTGGTGGAATAACCCACTGCGTGCAAATAGCGGTCGTCCAGATGCTCTAGACCCGCCATCACGGTACCGGTGCGCTTTTGCTCGGCAAACATGAAGTCTTTAATCTCGACGATGCTGGGCACGGCCTCGCGGGCGTGGCCAAAGAACTCCATACACACCGTACGGGTGTGGGTGGGCATGCGGTGCACGACCCAGCGCGCGCTGGTGATCAGGCCGTCGCAGCCTTCTTTTTGCACGCCGGGTAGGCCCGAAAGGAACTTGTCGGTCACGTCCTTGCCCAGGCCTTCCTTTCGGAAAGTCTTGCCCGGGATCACCAGGGTTTCGGTGCGGATCGGGGTTTTGCCGTCGGCCTTGAAGTAACGCAACTCAAAGGTGGCGACCTCGGCGTCGTGGATCTTGCCCATGTTGTGGTCCATGCGCACCACGTCCAGCCATTCGGCGTCGGGCGTGACCATGCGCCAGCTGGCCAGGTTGTCGAGCGCCGTACCCCAAAGCACCGCTTTTTTGCCGCCCGCGTTCATGGCGATGTTGCCGCCAATGCAACTTGCCTCGGCCGAAGTCGGGTCCACCGCAAACACAAAACCACCCCGCTCGGCCGCATCGGCCACACGCTGGGTGACTACTCCGGCTTCGGTGTAGATGGTTGGAATTTTGTGGGCAATACCGGGCAGGTCGATCATTTCGACCTCGGTCATGGCTTCGAGCTTTTCGGTGTTCATGACCGCGCTCTTCCAAGTCAGCGGGATCGCGCCACCCGTGTAACCCGTGCCACCGCCGCGTGGGACGATGGTCAGGCCCAGGTCGATACAGCCCTTGACCAGACCCGCCATTTCGGTCTCGGAGTCGGGGGTCAACACCACAAAGGGGTACTCCACGCGCCAGTCGGTGGCGTCGGTCACATGGCTCACACGCGAAAGGCCGTCGAACTTGATGTTGTCTTTGGCCGTGAGGCGGCCCAAGGTCTTTTGCACCTGGCTGCGCAGTTTGGCCATGCGCGTGAAACGCTCGCTGAACTGCGTCACGGCCTGCGCGGCCATGGCCAGCAGTTGGCCGACCAAGGCATCGCGGGCGGCGTCCACGCTCGGGGTGCGGCGCTTTTGCACCTCGCCCAGGCGGTGCTGCAAGGCCTCGACCAGCAATTTACGGCGGGCCGGGTTGTCCAGCAGGTCGTCTTGCAAATAAGGGTTGCGCTCGACCACCCAGATGTCGCCCAGCACTTCGTAAAGCATGCGGGCCGATCGGCCCGTGCGGCGCTCGCCGCGCAGGTCGTTGAGCAGATCCCAAGCCGACTCACCCAGCAAACGCAGCACGATTTCACGGTCTGAAAAGCTGGTGTAGTTGTACGGAATCTCACGCAAGCGCGGCGCATCGGCGTCGGCTTGCATCAAATGTTGGAGCGTAGTGGGTGCATTCATGGGTGTGGCGCAGTCAAAGACGTCGGTGAAGACGCTGTCAGCCAGACCCGAAAAAGGCGTCAATTCGGCTGAGTATGAATGTTACCGCAGTGCAGCATTCACGCGCAGGGGGTGGGGGCACCACCACCAACTGCATTCAGTTTGCGACATACTTTCTAAATATGAAAGCAGCACTTTCCCCTACCCAGCGCCATCATTGGCCCTATCCCAGATGGATCGCACACCGAGGTGCAGGCAAACTGGCCCCTGAAAACACCCTGGCTGCATTCCGGTTGGGTGCGGCCCACGGTTTCCGCATGTTCGAATGCGATGCCAAGCTCAGCGCCGACGGTGTGGTGTTCTTGCTGCACGACGCCAGCCTTGAGCGGACCAGCAACGGTCAGGGCACCGCTGGCGATCTGAACTGGCATGATTTGTCGCAGCTGGACGCCGGCGGCTGGCACTCACGACTCCATGCAGGAGAGCCGTTGTCCACCTTGGAGGCACTGGCCCGTTTTTGCCTGGCCAACGGGCATTTGCTGAACATCGAGATCAAGCCCACACCTGGCTGCGAAGCCGCCACTGGGCAAGCCGTGGCCCGACTGGCCGCCCGCCTGTGGGCCGATGCCGCAGTACCACCCCTGTTGACCTCGTTCCAACCCGAGGCCCTGGCCGCAGCGCAGCAAACAGCACCCTTGCTACCTCGCGGTTTGCTGGTCGACACCTTATGGGATGGCTGGTTCGACAGCGCGCTCGATTTGGCATGCGTGGCCGTCGTGGCCAACTACGCCCTGTGGGATGCGGCCGCCGTAGCACGCGTACACAGCGCGGGCATGCGGTGCCTGAGCTACACCGTCAACGATGACTGGGCTGCGCAGCACCTGCTGGCCCTGGGCACCGACGGCATCATCACCGACCGGGTGGACTTGTTCAGCCCCACCTGATCGGCGGCTTTTATTTCAGGTGCCAAGCTCGACGCAACCACCACTCGGTGGTCGCCGCCGTGAACACCAAGCCGATGTAGGTGCTCATTTTTCCATCCTGGCCTTGCACCACCAGGCCAAGCAGCAACACCAACACCCCTGTCACGACATGGGTGCCGAAGCGACGTAACCAACGTCCGTTCGCGGGGCCCATGACCCAGCGCCCCGCAATCGGCATGAACAAGGCCATGGCCAAGGCAGGCAAGACAAAGTTGACCACATGCAAAATCAACAGCCAAACAGTCATGGGCGTTTGAGTCCATCCAAAATACCGCCCCAAAACAGGGCGCTTTGCGGCCCGATTGTGCCTTGAAAGACGCCACATTGCCCCACAAACTGCGGCAAACGGACAGCTTCCTATAATTGGCGCATGGCTGTCTGGACCCTCGGTTTGAATCACACGACTGCGCCGCTGGATTTGCGCGGCCGGTTTGCCTTCGCCGTGGACCAATTGGCCCCGACTTTGCACGGTTTGCGCAGCCAGTTGGCCGAGCGCACCGCCCAAACGCCCGAAGCAGCGATTTTGTCCACTTGCAACCGGACCGAAATTTATTGCGCCGCCGACCACAACGCCGCCGAACACACCCTGGGCTGGCTGGCCCAAGCCGGTGGCGTGTCGGCGACAGCACTGCAATCGCACACTTACTTGCTGGAAGGCAATGAAGCCGCCCGCCATGCCTTTCGGGTGGCCAGTGGACTGGACTCCATGGTGCTGGGGGAAGCCCAAATTTTGGGCCAGCTCAAAGATGCCGTGCGCGCGGCAGAACAGGCCGGGGCCTTGGGCAGCACCCTCAACCAATTGTTTCAGCGCACATTTGCCGTGGCCAAAGAAGTGCGCACCGCCACCGAAATTGGCGCGCACTCGATCAGCATGGCCGCCGCCTCGGTGCGCCTGGCCAGCCAACTGTTTGAAGACCTGAAAGACATCAAGGTGCTGTTTGTGGGCGCGGGCGAGATGATTGAGCTGGTGGTGACCCACTTTGCCGCTCGCCAGCCTCGCGGCATCGCCATTGCCAACCGCAGCTTGGAACGCGGTGAAAAACTCGCCGCTCGCTTTGGGGGCGAAGTCATGCGACTGGCCGATCTGCCCGATCGCCTGCACGAATTCGATGCGGTCATCAGCTGCACCGCCAGCACCTTGCCCTTGATCGGCTTAGGGGCTGTCGAGCGTGCGCTCAAAAAACGCAAGCACCGCCCCATGTTCATGGTCGATCTGGCTGTGCCGCGTGACATCGAGCCCGAGGTCAAGTCGCTCGAGGACGTTTATCTGTACACCGTGGACGATCTGGCCAGTGTGGTGCAGGCCGGCCAAGCCCAACGCCAAGCGGCAGTCGCCGAAGCCGAAGTCATCATCGACGCCGGGGTCCAAAGCTTCAGCCATTGGCTGGGCCAACGCGACGCGGTGCCCCTGATTCAACAATTGCACAGCCAAGCCGACAGCTGGCGCGAAGCCGAACTCGCCCGCGCCCGCAAGCTGCTGGCCAAAGGGGAGCCACCAGAGGCCGTGCTTGAAGCCCTGGCCAAGGGCCTGACCCAAAAAATGCTGCACGGTGCGATGGCCGAACTGCGCAGCCCCGACCCGGCCCACCGCGAACAAACCACGCAAGCGGTGCAGCGTCTGTTTTTGCGGCAAGAGCGTTAGCGCTTTTCTCTGCCACTGCGAACGCTGCCCCGCCGCTGCAAGGACTGTGCAGCGGCCCTTTCACTCGCCGCCTGCCCCATGAAACCCTTTTTGATCCAACAACTCGAACGCTATGCCTTGCGCCTGAGCGAGCTGGACTTTTTGCTGTCCCGCGAAGACATCATGGCCGACATGACGCAGTTCCTGAAGCTCTCTCGGGAACACGCCGAGGTCAGCGCCGTGGCCTCGCGCTTTGCCCGCTTTCAGCAACGCAGCGCCGACCTGACCGCTGCAAAAGCCATGCTGGATGACGAAGACATGCGCGAGATGGCCGAAGAAGAAGTGGCCAGCGCCAGCGCCGAGCTGCAAAACCTAGAAGCCGAGCTGCAGCGCATGCTGCTGCCCAAAGACCCCGACGACGCCCGTCCGGCTTTTGTGGAAATCCGCGCTGGCACCGGGGGCGACGAGTCGGCCCTGTTTGCAGGCGACTTGCTGCGCATGTACACGCGCTATGCCGAAAGCCAGGGCTGGCGGTGCGAGATCGTCTCGGAATCGGTCAGCGAGCTGGGCGGCTACAAAGAAGTCGTTGTGCGCATTGACGGCAGCACATCGGGCGATGGCGTGTACGGCGCACTCAAATTCGAGTCAGGCGGCCACCGGGTGCAGCGCGTGCCCGCCACCGAAACCCAAGGCCGCATCCACACCAGCGCCTGCACTGTGGCCGTGCTGGCCGAGCCAGACGAAGCCGAGGCCATCAAGATCAACCCGTCTGATTTGCGGATTGACACTTACCGCGCCAGCGGCGCAGGCGGCCAGCACATCAACAAGACCGACTCGGCCGTTCGCATCACCCACTTGCCCACCGGCATCGTGGCCGAATGCCAGGACGGCCGCAGCCAGCACAGCAACAAGGCGCAGGCCCTGAAAGTGCTCACCGCCCGGATACAGGAAAAAGACCGATCTGAACGTGCCGCCAAAGACGCGGCCGAGCGCAAAAGCCTGATCGGCAGCGGCGACCGCTCGGACCGCATCCGCACCTACAACTTCCCGCAAGGGCGCCTGACCGACCACCGCATCAACCTGACTTTGTACAAGCTGCTCACCATCATGGAGGGCGATTTGCAAGATGTGGTCCACGGCTTGCAAAGCTACGAAGCCGCTGAACAGCTGGCCGCACTTGAAATCGGGGCCACCGCCTGATGCAAAACCCAACGACCGTCGTGGCGTGTCTGCGCCAAGCCCAAGCCAGTGGCTTGGAAAGGGTGGACGCGCAGATCTTGCTGCTGCACAGCCTGCAGCGCCCACTGCACGACCGCGCCTGGTTGCTGGCACACGACAGCGACACCTTGACGCCAGAGCAAGCCGCCGCGTGGCAAGACGCGCTGCAGCGGCGTCTGAGCGGTGAGCCCGTGGCCTACATCACCGGGCGCAAGGATTTTTTTGGCCTGACGCTGGCCGTGGATGCGCGTGTGCTGGACCCGCGCCCCGACACTGAAACCCTGGTGGACTGGGCTCTGGCGTGTCTGCCTGAATCTGCACCCGAAACACGCTCGCCCCGCATTTTGGACTTGGGCACGGGCAGCGGCGCAGTGGCTTTGGCTTTGCAACATGCTCGACCCGATGCCACCGTGTGGGCGGTGGACGCCAGCGAAGACGCCCTGGCCGTGGCCCGCGCCAATGCCGCCCGTTTGCAGCTGGGTGTGCAATTCATCGCCAGCGACTGGTTGAACGCGGTTGACATCCAGCACACTGGCCGTTTTGACCTCATCGTCTCCAACCCGCCCTATGTGGCCGAGGGCGACCCGCACCTGGCCGCCCTGACACACGAGCCCCTGCAAGCGCTGACCAGCGGCCCCGACGGCCTGGATGACATCCGCCAAATCATCGCCCAAGCCCCAGCCTGCCTGGCCACGGGCGGCTGGTTGCTGCTCGAACACGGCTGGGACCAGGCGGCCCCGGTGCAGGCACTTCTGCGTGAGGCCGGGTTTGAGCAAGTGCAGTCGCGCCGCGATCTGGGCAGCATTGAGCGGTGCACAGGCGCGGCCATGCCGAAGTGACAGCAACATCCCTGTAAAAATGGCAGACTTTCAATCAGAGACATAATTCAGCCTATTCGATACTGACCCCATTTGGAGCAACACCATGAGCGACACCCAGCAACGCATTGACGAACTCGTCAAAGGCAACGAAATCACCCTCTTCATGAAGGGCAACGCCAGCTTCCCGATGTGCGGATTTTCTGGCCGTGCCATCCAGATCCTCAAAGCCGTGGGCGTGGACCCCAAGACGGTCAAGACCGTGAACGTGCTGGACGACGCCGAAATTCGTCAAGGCATCAAGGAATACAGCAACTGGCCCACCATCCCGCAGCTGTACTTCAAAGGCGAGTTCATCGGTGGCTCAGACATCATGATGGAAATGTACGAATCGGGTGAACTGCAGCAGGTCATCAACGGCAAGGCCTGATCTGCCAGGGGCTTTGGCCTTAGTCCTCCAAAAACCACCCCCTCGGGTGGTTTTTTTGTGCCTGCCGTTCAGCCCGGTGGGCTAAACCACCAAGACCGAAACAACAAGCCCGCCGCTTGGGCCAAGCCAGACGTGTCTCAGGCCCGATGTGTGCATCAATGGGCCAAACGCCCCTGGACATGCGCCACGATGTCTGACACCGACACCTTGGTCGCTTCGGCGTCGCGGCGGTGCTGGTACTCGACCAAACCATCCTGGAGGCCTTTGTCGCCCAAGGTGATGCGGTGCGGCACGCCGATCAGTTCCCAGTCGGCAAACATGGCTCCGGGGCGCTCGCCACGGTCATCCAGGATCACGTCCACCCCGTCCGCCAGCAAAGCGGCATAAATCCGCTCAGCCTCTGCCTTGACGACTTCGCTGCGGTCCATGCCGATGGGGCAAATTACCACAGTGAATGGCGCAATCGCGTCGGGCCAGATGATGCCGCGCTCGTCGTGGTTTTGCTCGATGGCGGCGGCGGGCAAGCGGGTGATGCCGATGCCGTAGCAGCCCATTTCCAGAAACTGCGGTTTGCCGGTTTCGTCCAGGAAAGTGGCGTTCATGGCCTTGGAGTATTTGGTGCCCAGATAGAACACATGGCCCACCTCAATGCCGCGCTCGATGGCCAGCTCGCCCCCGCCGTCGGGCGACTTGTCTCCAGCCACCACGTTGCGGATGTCGGCCACCACAGCAGGCTCGGGCAAGTCGCGGCCCCAGTTCACGCCGGTGATGTGGAAGTCAGGCTCATTGGCACCGCAAATCCAGTCGGCCATCACGGCCACGTCGCGGTCGGCCACCAGGTGCACGGGCTTCTTTAAATTCAGAGGGCCAAGGTAACCGGGCTTGCAGCCAAAGTGGTCATCGATCTCAGCCAGCGTGGCAAAGCGGAAACCACCTTCCATGCCGGGCAGCTTGCCGACCTTGACTTCGTTCATGTCGTGGTCCCCGCGCAGCAGCAGCAGCCAGACTTGCGATTTGACGATCTCGCCCTGCTCGTTCAAGGTGTCGGTGGCCAGCACCAGCGATTTGACGGTGGTGGACAGGGGCAGATTCAGCAAGGCCGCCACGTCATCGCAGGTGCTTTTGCCGGGCGTGGCTGTCTTCGTCTGGGCTTGCGTGGCCGCGCCGCGTGGCTGGTTGGGGGCCAGGGCCTCGGCTTTTTCCATGTTGGCGGCGTAGTTGCTGGTGGGGCAGTAAACGATGGCGTCTTCACCGGTGGCGGCGATCACCTGGAACTCTTCGCTCAGGTCGCCGCCGATGGCACCGCTGTCAGCGGCCACGGCGCGGTAGGTCAGGCCAAAGCGATCAAAAATTTGGCGGTAAGCCCCGGCCATGACCTGGTAGCTGGCCTTGGCGCTCGCCACGTCGCGGTCAAAGCTGTAGGCGTCTTTCATGGTGAACTCGCGGCCGCGCATCAGGCCAAAGCGGGGGCGTCGCTCATCGCGAAATTTGGTTTGAATTTGGTAGAAGTTTTTAGGCAGCTGTTTGTAGCTGCGCACTTCCTGGCGCACCACGTCGGTCACGACTTCTTCGCTGGTGGGTTGGATCACGAAATCGCGGCCATGACGATCCTTGATGCGCAGCAATTCGGGGCCCATCTTGTCAAAGCGGCCGGTCTCCTGCCACAGCTCAGCCGGTTGCACCACGGGCATGGTCATCTCAATAGCCCCTGCGCGGTTCATTTCTTCGCGCACGATGGCTTCCACCTTGCGGATCACCCTTAAACCCATGGGCATGTAGTTGTAAATGCCCGCGCCCAGTTTCTTGATCATGCCGGCGCGGGTCATCAGCTTGTGGCTGACCACCTCGGCATCGGCTGGGGCTTCTTTGAGGGTGGAAATGAGAAATTGAGAGGCTTTCATCGCGACGGGCTAACTCAGACAAGGGGATCAGGGAAACATCCAAGAGCGAGCGCTGGTGCGGCGTGCATAATGGACACAATACAAAAATTTGAGGTTGATTATGCTTGACCGTGAAGGCTTTAGGCCGAACGTCGGCATCATTCTGCTCAACCAGAGAAACCAGGTTTTCTGGGGCAAACGCATACGCACACACAGCTGGCAGTTCCCGCAGGGTGGCATTGACCGGGGTGAAAGTCCCGAACAGGCCATGTTCCGTGAATTGCACGAAGAAGTGGGGCTCCACCCGGAGCATGTGCGCATCGTGGCCCGAACCCGTGACTGGTTGCGCTATGAAGTGCCGGACCGCTTCATCCGCCGGGATGCTCGCGGCTTTTACAAGGGCCAGAAACAAATCTGGTTCTTGCTGCAAATGGTGACGCACGACCATCACCTGAACCTGCGCGCCACCGACCACCCCGAATTCGACGCATGGCGCTGGAACGATTACTGGGTGCCGCTGGATGTGGTGGTGGAGTTCAAGCGCGGCGTGTACGAAATGGCTCTGACCGAGCTGGTCCGCTACCTGCCACGCCAAGAGCGTCAAAACCGTTATTTACGTGGCGGCAACCGCGGCCCCCGCGATGGTGCCGAGCACGACAACGGCCATACAGACATGCAACCGCCTCCGCACATGGAACTGCCACCGGGGGCCAGTTTCGATCCCAATCCTCAAGGCTGAGCCTGCTCAACACCCACTGCGAAGTGGGTGCAAGCGCATGTTTCAGCGAGTGAGGATCAAGTTGTCCCGGTGCACCATCTCGGGCTCTGCGGTGTAACCCAGCAAGGCCTCGTATTCATGCGAAGGCTTTCTGCACAACCTGCGAGCCTCTGCGCTGGCGTAATTGGCCAGGCCACGGGCGATTTCAGCGCCCTGTTCATCGCGGATGGCGATGACATCACCGCGAGAGAAATCACCCGAGACCGCATGCATCCCGATGGGCAACAGACTTTTGCCTTCGGTCAGCACTTTGTGCGCAGCACCCGCATCCACCGTGACAGAGCCCCGAAGCTTCAGGTGGTCGGCCATCCACTGTTTGCGGGCTTGTTGCTTGGCGGTCTGAGCCACCAGCAAGGTGCCCATGTTGTCTCCCTGTGCCAAGCGCAGCAGCGCATCGGGTTCGCGCCCCCAGGCAATCACGGTCGACGCGCCAGAGCCTGCAGCCCGTTTGGCCGCCAGGATCTTGGTGATCATGCCGCCCCGCCCAATGCTCGAACCGGCACCACCCGCCATGCTTTCCAGTGACGGATCCCCAGCACGGGCCTCGTGCACAAAGGTGGCCGAAGGGTCTTTGCGCGGGTCGGCGGTGTACAGGCCTTTTTGGTCGGTCAGGATCACCAGCAAGTCGGCTTCGATCAGGTTGGCCACCAAGGCACCCAAGGTGTCGTTGTCGCCAAATTTGATCTCGTCGTTGACCACCGTGTCGTTTTCGTTGATGACCGGCAGCACGCGGTGCTGGAGCAAAGTCAGCAAGGTGGATCGGGCATTGAGGTAACGCTCACGATCGGCCAAGTCAGCGTGGGTGAGCAAGACCTGGGCGCTGCCCATGCCGTTTTCGCGCAACTTGGTTTCATACATCTGCGCCAGGCCCATTTGACCCACGGCGGCAGCCGCTTGCAAAGCAGGGACTTCGCTCGGACGGGTGGTCCAGCCCAGGCGCTTCATGCCTTCGGCTATCGCACCGCTGGAGACCATGACCACCTCTTTGCCTTGGGCGCTGAGCAGCGCCATCTGGCGGCACCACTCGCCAATTGCGCCCTCGTCCAGGCCGCGCCCTTCGTTGGTCACCAGACTGGAGCCCACTTTGACAACGATGCGGCGGGCATCACACAAGAGCCTAGAAACGTCAGGGGTGGTCATGCTTTGGAGCGTACGGTATGAACAAATTGCCGAGCCAGCGCCCGACACCAATGTTGGGGAACCTATGGACTGGCCTTTTAATCGGCTGGCAGCGCCTTGAAGCGGGGGTCTTCGGCATCGGGCTCTTGCGGCTTGTCTTGTTCCATGAACCGGGGGTCAATGTCCACGACACCTTGCTCAATGATTTGCTGGGCACGGATGTGCTTGTAAATCTCTTTGATCAGTGGCTCGCAACCTTCGCGGGTCAGGGCCGAAATCTGAAAGACCGGACCTTTGTAGCGCATGCGCTTGATGAACTCTTTGACCCGAGTCTCGCGCTCTTCGGCCGGCACCATGTCCAACTTGTTCAGCACCAACCAACGCGGCTTGTTGTACAAGCCTTTGTCATACTTTTTAAGCTCAGCCGCAATGGCTTTGGCCTGCTGCACCGGGTCGACGTTCTCGTCAAACGGCGCAAAGTCGACCACATGCAGCAGCAATCGGGTGCGCTGCAAGTGGCGCAAGAACAAATGGCCTAAGCCTGCGCCTTCCGAAGCGCCTTCGATCAGTCCCGGCACATCGGCCACCACAAAGCTTTGCTCGGGGCCCACGCGCACCACGCCCAAGTTGGGGTGCAAGGTGGTGAAGGGGTAATCGGCGATTTTGGGGCGAGCGTTGGAAACGGCCGCAATAAAGGTGGATTTGCCCGCATTGGGCATGCCCAGCAGGCCCACATCGGCCAGCACTTTCAATTCGAGCTTGAGCTCTTTCTTCTCGCCCAACCAACCCGGTGTTTTTTGGCGCGGTGCGCGGTTGATGGCGCTTTTGAAGCGCATGTTGCCAAAGCCGCCGTCGCCGCCCTTGGCGATCATGATGGTTTCCCCAGGCACCAGCAGCTCATACAGCACTTCGCCGGTTTCGGCGTCGGTGATGATGGTGCCCACGGGCATTTTCAGAGTGACGTCGTCGCCTGCAGCGCCGAACATGTCCGAGCCCATGCCGTGCTGGCCGCGTTTGGCATCGTGGCGGCGCGAGTAGCGGTAATCGACCAAGGTGTTCAGGTTGATGTCGGCAAAGGCGAACACATGCCCGCCACGACCGCCATCGCCCCCGTTCGGGCCACCGAATTCTTTGTACTTTTCATGGCGGAACGAGACGCAGCCGTTCCCGCCGTCACCTGCGGAGATGTCAATATAGGCTTCGTCAACGAACTTCATGAGATTTCCAGTGTAGCTTGGACGCACGAACAAAGCGCTCGCGAGCCAGAATGCGAAAAGCCCCGGCTGGCCGGGGCTCCTCTTTGCAATGGGCGTGGCGGGCTTAAACAGCCGGCGTCACGTTCACCATGTGCTTACTGAGTTCACCTTTTGTAGAGAACGACACGTGGCCGTCCACCAGGGCAAACAAAGTGTGGTCTTTGCCGATACCGACATTGTTGCCCGCATGGAATTTGGTGCCACGTTGACGAACGATGATCGAGCCTGCGCTGATCAGTTCACCACCGAAAGCCTTAACGCCAAGCATTTTTGGCTTGGAATCACGACCGTTGCGCGTAGAGCCGCCGCCTTTTTTCTGTGCCATGACCTATTCTCCTCAGGCAGCGATCGCGCCGATTTGCAGTTCGGTGAACTGCTGGCGGTGACCCTGACGTTTCTGATAGTGCTTACGACGGCGCATCTTGAAGATGTGCACTTTGTCGTGCTTGCCATGCGCCAACACCGTGGCTGTGACTGTGGCGCCGGACACCAGGGGCGTGCCGATCTTGAGTTCAGCGCCGGTACCGACGGCCAAAACTTGATCAATCACGATTTCCTGGCCAACGTCCGCAGCAATCTGTTCTACTTTAATTTTTTCGCCAGCGACAACACGATACTGTTTGCCACCGGTTTTTATGACCGCGTACATATTAGACCTCTTTGAATGGAAGTTTCCAAGGGCTAATCCCCAAGGAACCAAAGATTTTAGCACGTCCTACCCTGATCAGGCAAGCCATGCGCGGCCGAGTGTTGACACAGATGGCGAATCACGGGGGTCCCTATAATCAGCCAGCATCTGAAATGCACTTCCATTTTGTGAACTCTTGCCTCGGCTTTGCCGGGCACCCTTGCCGGATACCCCAAGTTGTCTGCCTCCGAAACCAGCACCGCCGCCGCCCTTGAACTTGTGGCTCATGACATGACCCAAGTCGACCGCGTCATTGCGCAGCGACTCGATTCTGGCGTTCCTTTGGTGGGCGATGTCGCGCGTTACATCATCTCTGCTGGCGGCAAACGCCTGCGCCCCGTATTGCTGTTGCTCACTTGCGGGGCTTTGAGTTACACCGGCAGCCAGCGGCACAACCTGGCGGCCGTGGTCGAGTTCATCCACACCGCCACCTTGCTGCACGACGATGTGGTGGACGAGTCCACCCTGCGCCGTGGCAGGCCCACAGCCAATGAGCGTTTTGGCAACCCTGCCAGCGTGTTGGTGGGCGACTTTTTGTATTCACGCGCCTTCCAGATGATGGTCGATGCCGACAGCATGCGGATCATGCAAACCTTGGCCGATGCCACCAATGTGATCGCCGAGGGTGAGGTGCTGCAGTTGATGAACATGCACGACGCATCGCTCAACGAAGAGGGTTATTTGCGGGTCATTCGATCCAAAACTGCCAAACTTTTCGAAGCCAGTGCCCGTTTGGGGGCCATTTTGGCTGGCAGCCCGAGCGCCATCGAAGCTGCGTGCGCTGATTACGGCCAGGCCTTGGGCACGGCTTTTCAGGTGATCGACGACGTGTTGGACTACGACGGCAGCACCACTGAAATGGGTAAAAACCTGGGCGATGACCTGCGCGAGGGCAAAGCCACCCTGCCCCTGATTTTGGCGATGCAACTCGGCACGCCAGCGCAAAGCCAGACGGTGCGTGAAGCGATTGAAACCGGCAGCGTCGACCGGCTGAGCGAGATTGTGGCCATCGTCCGCGATACGGGCGCACTGGAAGCCACCCGCAACGCTGCGGCCAACGAAGCGCAGCGCGCTGTGGACGCGGCCATGCAACTGCCCGCCAATCACCACCGCCATGCCATGGTGGCGCTGGCCTCGCAACTGCTCAATCGCCGCCATTGACCCAGCGCTTGGCGCCAAGCGCCTTCGGGCTGAACACGGCCCCATCCACTGACCCGGTTTACAAACTCCAATGAAGTCCGCATGATGTGAATTCAAAATAATTCACATTCAGGGTTTCTATGACAAGCAATGCCACTGCTCGGCCTGCCCCATCTGCCGCCGATGACGCGCCCGTGGTCAGCTATGTGCAGCAATTGCTGGAACAGGCGGTGGCCCTGAAGGCTTCAGACCTGCACTTTGAGCCTTACGAACACCATTACCGGGTTCGCATGCGCATCGATGGGGAATTGCGCGAAATGGCCTCACCCCACATGGCCCTGAAGGACCGACTGGCCTCCCGAATCAAGGTGTTGTCACGCCTGGACATTGCAGAAAAACGATTGCCCCAAGACGGCCGCATGAAGCTGCAACTGGCCGAGGGCCGGGAGTTGGACTTGCGCGTGAGCACCTTGCCCACCTTGTTTGGCGAGAAATTGGTGATCCGCGTGCTCGACTCTGCGCAGGCCCAGCTGGACTTGTCCCGCCTGGGCTACGAGCCCGAAGACCTGGCCCGGTTGATCGCTGCAATTCGTGCACCACACGGCATGGTGCTGGTCACGGGCCCGACCGGTTCAGGCAAGACCCAATCGCTTTATGCCTGCCTGAATTTGCTCAACACACCTGAGGTGAACATCGCCACCGTGGAGGACCCATGCGAGATCCAGCTGCAAGGCATCAACCAAGTGAATGTGCAGGACAAACCCGGTTTGAGCTTTGCCGTCGCATTGCGGGCTTTTTTGCGGCAAGACCCGGATATTTTGATGGTGGGCGAAGTGCGCGATTTGGAGACGGCCAACATCGCCATTCAGGCCGCACAAACCGGGCACCTGGTGCTGTCCACGCTGCACACCAACGACGCCCCCGGCACCTTGGTGCGCTTGCGCAACATGGGAACGGCTGCCTACAACATTGCAGCCAGCGTGAGCATGGTCACGGCACAACGCTTGGTGCGCTGCCTGTGCCCGCATTGCAAAAAGAGCGCCTTGCTGCCTGTTGACGTTTGGATGTCGGCCGGTTGGCCTGAGGCTTTGCGCCCAGCCGAGCCCGTGCCTGTGTTTGAGGCCGTCGGGTGCGCACAGTGCCACAAAGGCTTTGCAGGGCGCACAGGGATTTTTCAGGTCATGGCCATGAGCGCAGAGATGCAACAACTGGTGTTGCAAGAAGCCGGTATCCGCGAAATGGCGCAACAAGCGCAGCGCGAGGGGGTCTCGAGCTTGCGCCTGGCCGGTTTGCGCAAAGTGCTGCAAGGCATCACCTCCCTGGACGAGGTGCTGGCCGCCACTGGGGAATCCAGATGAGCAGCCCCTCCTCACCAAGCAATCCGGTGGTTTTTCGCTGGACCGGGCAAGACCCTCAGGGGCAACCCCAGAACGGGCAGATCCAAGCCTTGAATGCCGATTTGGCTCGGGCCCATTTGCGCCGGCAGGGGTTGCATAAAGTGCGCATTCAACGCTTATGGTGGCGCCAACAGGACACCGTCAAAGCCAAAGACCTGGCCATCATGACCCGCCAATGGGCCGCCATGCTGCGTGCCGGTGTGCCCGTGGTGCAAGCCTTGGGCATGCTGTGCCGCAGCATGAAGTCCAGAACGCTGATGGAAATCATGACGTCTGTGTTGCGGGAT
>NZ_CALBEX010000092.1 GCF_937889215.1 uncultured Limnohabitans sp. | reverse complement strand
GGTGAGGTGGATGCCCACGTCAACCCCGCCTTGCTCCAAGAAGAGGCCGAGAAAAACCTCTACACGGCCATGCAAAGGCTGGTGCCAGAATCCGAGGCACAGTTCAAGGCGGGCGACTACACCGCCAGCTTGCAAACCCTGGCCGCGCTGCGCGCCCCGGTCGATGCGTTCTTTGACGACGTGATGGTCAACGCCGAAGAAATGGACTTGCGCCTGAACCGCCAGGGCTTGCTCAAAAGCCTGCATGTGGCCATGAACCGCGTGGCCGATTTGTCGCGCCTGGCCGCCTGATTTCACCCCAGCCATGCAAATCAAACTCGTCATTCTGGACCGCGATGGCACCATCAACCGGGCCAGTGACGAGTTTGTCAAATCGCCCGAAGAGTGGCAGCCCTTGCCGGGTGCGCTGGAGGCGATCAGTCGCCTCAACCACGCGGGCTTCCATGTGGTGTTGGCCACCAACCAATCGGGCTTGGGGCGCGGTTTGTTTGACATGGCAGCACTCAACGCGGTGCACGCACGCATGGTCAAGTCTTTGGCCGCTGCGGGTGGGCGCATCGATGCGATTTTTTATTGCCCACACGCCCCCGACGAGGGGTGCGATTGCCGCAAACCAGCCCCTGGTTTGCTTCGGCAAATTCAGGAGCGCTACGGCATTGAATTGAAGGGCGTGCCCTTTGTCGGCGACAGCTTGCGTGACCTGCAAGCCGCCGAGTCGGCCGGGTGTGCGCCGCATTTGGTGCTGACCGGCCGCCACCCCGGTGTGAGCGCTGGCGAATTGCCTGTGGGTTTTCCCGCGCACACGCGTGTCCATGCCGATCTGGCCCATTTTGTTGACCAACTGCTGGGGGGTGCGCCCAGCACCGACACGCTTGCTTGATGTGTATTCACTGAGTTTTCACGCCACATGAACTTCATTCGCTCTCTTGCCCACACCTTGTGGATGGCCATCACCGTGGTGCCTTGGGCGCTCTTCGTGGTGGTGGTGTCCTACTTTGTCAGCAGCACGCGCTTGTACTGGATTTGTGCGGGCTGGCTGCGTGTGGCGGTGAACAGTGGCACCTGGATTTTGGGCATCGAAAACCGCATCCAAGGCATGGAAAACTTGCCCACGGGCGACAAGGACCCTGCGGTGTTGCTGGTCAAGCACCAGTCGACTTGGGAGACGTTTGTGATGCCCGCGATCATGCCGCATCCGCTGGCCTACGTGTTCAAAAAAGAGTTGCTGCATGTGCCGTTCTTTGGTTGGGCCATGGCGCGCATGGACATGATCCACATCGACCGCAAGCAGCGCTCACGCGCCTTTGCCAAGGTGGTACAGCAAGGCCGCCGCCTCATGCAAGAAGGCGTCTGGGTCATCATGTTCCCTGAAGGCACACGCATCCCGCGTGGCCAAAAGGGCGAGTACAAGAGCGGTGGTGCACGCCTGGCGATTGCGGCGGGTGTGCCCGTCATCCCGATCGCCGTGACCTCGGCCCGCTGCTGGCCGACACGGGCCTTCGTCAAAAAGCCTGGCGTGGTGGACATCTCGATTGGTCGGGCCATTGCGAGCGAGGGCCGCAGTGCCGACGAACTCATGCTCGAAGTCGAGACCTGGATCGAATCTGAAATGCACCGCCTCGACCCCGAGGCTTACCCCGCTGCCGCCGGGCGTTGAGCGGGGCTGGGCGAAGCATGCGCGCGCCTTTGCAGTTTGTGCTGGACTTTTTCACCGGGGGTGACCCGGTGCAGCCAGCGCCTTCAGTCTCTGCCGCCCCCACTGTAGATGCGCGTGTGACTGATGCCGCATCTGCGCCTCTTGCACACCCAGCACCTTCTGCGTCAAGCCGCAGCACAGGGGAACAAGAATTTCCTTTGGTGCAACCCAAGGACAGTCCCAGGGGTTTCACCCACCCTGCCGCCAACCGCCACGCCCAACTGCAAGGTGTCATGGTGTCCTACCGTTTTGAACGCTCGCGCCGCAACAGCATCGGCTTTTTGGTCGGGGCCGATGGTTTGGTGGTGCGTTCGCCTAACTGGGTGACGATGCGCGAGGTGGATGCCGCCGTGCAAGAAAAAAGCGCCTGGATTGTGGCCAAGCTGCAGCAATTCAAAGAGCGGCAGACCGAGCAGTTTCAGAAAGCCATCGAGTGGCGACACGGCGCCGAGGTGCCGTTTTTGGGGCGCACGGTGCAGCTGTGCGTGATGGAGCGTGGCGTGGGGCGCGTGCTGGGGCAAGATTTGGCACCCGAGCAGGTGCTGCCTGTGACGGTGCCGCCCGGTGCCTCGGTGACCCAAGTGCGTGATGCTGCGCAGGCGTGGCTCAAAAAGCAGGCCAAGGTCCTGTTCGAAGAGCGCCTGCACCACTTCGCGCCGCTGTTGGGCGTGCGCTGGCAAAAGCTCAGCCTGTCGAGCGCCAGCACGCGCTGGGGCAGTGCGCGCACCGATGGGCACATCCGGCTGAATTGGCGGCTCATTCACCTGCCCATCAGCCAGATCGATTACGTGGTGGTGCACGAGCTAGCGCACTTGCGCGAGATGAACCACAGCCCGCGCTTTTGGGAAACCGTGGGCGGGGTCATGCCTGACTACGCGGAGCGCCGCAAAGCCTTGCGCCAGGCCCCGGTGGACCTGAAAGAAGACTGAGGCCTGGCACGTGAACGGGTGGACATGGACCCGCAGTCGGCACCGTCAGGTCCAACGCTGTTCGCCACCGTCGTTTGAAAGTGTCGCTTCGCGAAAAGAAGGCATGTCGGACCATAAAGGCACCGACCTACGGGAGACGCGTCGGACCTTAAAGAACCGGCTTGTGGGAGATACGTCGGACAGTCATTGCCCAACGTTGGTGCTGAAGCGGATCACACCATCGGCTCCGCGTTCGCGGCGCATCTGGTCAGACAACCACAGCAAGTTCAGGTGCGCTACCGCTTCATCCATGGCAAACGTGGTCTGGTGCACATCGAGCGGGCGTTTGAACAGCACGGGCATCAGCTCATGCGCGCAGCGCGCTTGTGCGCGGCAAGCGGCCAGCAGCTCGGCCAGGCGGTCGGCATGGTGCGCAGCCAGCTGCGCCACGCGTGTGGCCGCGCCACGAAACGGACGTCCGTGTGAGGGCAAGACCAGTGTGGCATCCGGCAGGTGGGCCATTTTGCCCAGGGAATCCAGAAACCATTGCAGGGGGTTGCTGTCGGGCTCCATCGCGTACACGCTGATGTTGGTCGAAATCGAGGGCAGCAGCATGTCGCCGCTGATGAGCAGTTGGTTTTCTGCGTCATGCAGCGCCATGTGTTCGGGCGAGTGCCCGAAGCCACTGATGCATTGCCAAACCCGGTCACCGATGCGCACCTGCGCGCCATCCATCAAGCGCACATAAGCGCCTGGAATTTTGGGCACCATGCCCGCGTAATAACCCACTCGTGCTTTGACTTGGTCCAACTCATCAGGCTGTTGCCAACCCTGCGCAGCAAAGAAGGCCACCGTGGGCGCCCCACCGAAATTGGACACGCCGCTGCACGCCAGCAAGGCCGACTGGTATTCGCTGGTGCTCATCCTCAAAGGGGCTTGCCAGCGTTCGCACAACCAATGGGCCAGGCCCATGTGGTCCGGGTGCATGTGGGTCACCAGCACGCGCAAGATCGGCAGGCCTTGCAGCACCTGTTGCTCGACCTGCAGCCAAGCTTCTCGGGTGGCAGCGTTGTCCACGCCGCAATCCACGGCAGTCCAGCCCTCTTGCACGACCCCGGCTTGCGTGGGGTGGGGCAGGCGGTCACGCAGGAGCCACAGGTTGATGTGGTTCAAGGCAAAGGGCAAGCCCATGCGCAGCCAGAAAACACCCGGTGCCACTTCGATGGCCGAACCGCTGTCGGGCAGCTGTTCACCCTTGGGGTAATTCAACGGTCGCTCGGGGTTGACGCTGGCGGTTGGCGATGGCATCGCGCGCTCTGGGGGTGTGGGTGACATGCGTCAGTGGGTTTGGGTTAGCATTCGGGCCATTGACGTTAACGTTAACGTTAACGTCAAATATGAATTGGCATTCTAGGGGGCCAGCACTTTGCCCGGCTGTCTCCCTTGCGCAAGCACGTTGAGGACCTCACGCCATGGCGAACACGTACACGATCAGTGATTTGGCCCAGGAATTTGACCTGACCACCCGCGCCATCCGCTTTTACGAAGACATGGGCTTGCTGGAGCCTGAGCGCTCTGGCCCCGGTGGGCGCAACCGCGTTTACTCGGCGCGAGACCGCACCCGTTTGAAGCTGACTTTGCGCGCCAAGCGCTTGGGCTTGTCCTTGACCGAGGCCAAAGATCTGATCGACATGTACGACAGCCCTCGCGACACAGTGCCGCAGTTGAAGAAGTTCATGGTGGTGCTGGCAGAACACCGACGGCAGCTGGAGTCGCAGTTGGCCGATCTGGAGGCCACTTTGGACGAGGTCAAAACCCACGAAAAAGAAACCCGCAGCCTGTTGACCAAAGCCAACAAAACGGCAGCGGCAACCTGAAACCTGAGTGCGCAGGCCTGGATTGACTGATTGACGTTGACGTAAACGTCAATTAAAGTCCGGGTTTGATTTCAAGCATTGGACGAAATGTGAGCAACGCCCCCCCATCAGACCTGTCTGTGCCTTCTGTCCATGAGCGTGTGGCCCTGAGTCTGGCCCGCCAAGGCATGATGCAGCACTTGGGCGTGCGGCTGTTGTCGGCCACGGCGGGGCGGGTGGAGTTGGCCATGGCCTACAGCGACAAGGTCACGCAGCAACAAGGGGGCTTTCATGGCGGTGCCATTGGGGCATTGGCCGACATTGCGGGCGGTTATGCCGCCTTGACCGTCGCCCCGCAGGGCATGGAAGTGGTGACCATCGAATACAAAATCAATTTCCTCAACAGCTTTCAAGGTGGCGAAATTCGCGCCACCGGCCAGGTGGTCAAAGCGGGCAAGCGCATCATCGTCACATCGGCCGAAGTGGTGCACACCGATGCCAAAGGCCAACAAAGCCCCTGCGCCGTGATGCAGCAAACCCTGACCCCAGTCCCACAAACTTATTGACGGCGTGGGCCCGACGCCCATACCCCAGAACCCCAGGAGAGACCCCCATGAACAACTTGCCCGGCCTGAATTTTCAACTTGGTGAAGACATCGACGCCCTGCGCGACGCGGTACGCGACTTTGCGCAAGCCGAAATCGCTCCCCGCGCCGCCGAGATCGACCGCAACGACCAGTTCCCCATGGACCTGTGGCGCAAGATGGGTGACTTGGGCGTGCTGGGCATCACCGTGGGTGAGGAATACGGCGGCGCGAACATGGGCTATCTGGCCCACATGATCGCCATGGAAGAAATCTCCCGTGCCTCGGCCAGCGTGGGCTTGAGTTACGGCGCGCACTCGAACCTGTGCGTCAACCAGATCAAACGCAACGGCACGCCCGAGCAGCGCGCCAAATACCTGCCCAAGCTGATCAGCGGTGAGCACGTCGGTGCCTTGGCCATGAGCGAGCCCAGTGCGGGCTCGGATGTGCTGAGCATGAAGCTCAAGGCCGAAGACAAGGGTGGCTATTACCTGCTCAATGGCTCCAAGATGTGGATCACCAACGGCCCGGATGCCGACACGCTGGTGGTCTATGCCAAGAGCGAGCCCGAGTTGGGCGCACGCGGCGTCACGGCCTTTTTGATCGAAAAGGGCATGAAGGGTTTCAGCATTGCGCAAAAGCTCGACAAGTTGGGCATGCGCGGCAGCCACACGGGCGAGCTGGTGTTCAACAACGTCGAGGTGCCCGAGGCCAACATCCTGGGCGGCCTGAACAACGGTGCCAAGGTGCTGATGAGCGGCTTGGACTACGAGCGTGCTGTGCTGACTGGCGGCCCGCTGGGCATCATGCAATCGGTCATGGACAACGTGATCCCCTACATCCACGACCGCAAGCAGTTTGGCCAAAGCATTGGCGAGTTTCAGCTGATCCAGGGCAAAGTGGCCGACATGTACACCGTGCTGCAAGCCGGTCGCTCGTTCGCCTACACCGTGGCCAAGAACCTTGATTTGTTGGGTGTGGAGCATGTGCGCCAAGTGCGCAAGGATTGCGCCAGCGTCATTTTGTGGACGGCCGAAAAAGCCACTTGGATGGCGGGCGAAGGCGTGCAGATTTTTGGTGGCAACGGCTACATCAACGAATACCCGCTGGGCCGCCTGTGGCGCGATGCCAAGCTCTACGAAATCGGCGCGGGCACCAGCGAAATTCGCCGCATGCTGATCGGTCGCGAGTTGTTCGCCGAAACCTGCTGAAGCGGTTTGTCATCCAGCGGTAGGCCAGCCCAGCGACAATCTCACCATGACCACTTCACTGCAACACCTTCTGGACAACAACCGCCAATGGTCAGAGCGCATGGTGCGCGATGACCCGGCTTTTTTCTCACGCCTGGCCAACCAGCAAAACCCCAAGTACTTGTGGATCGGCTGCTCCGACAGCCGCGTGCCCGCCAACCAGATCACCGGCTTGGACCCGGGCGAGGTGTTTGTGCACCGCAACGTGGCTAATGTTGTCGTGCACTCCGACCTGAATGCGCTGTCCGTCATCCAGTACGCGGTCGATGCGCTCAAGGTCGAGCACATCATGGTGGTGGGGCATTACGGCTGTGGTGGCGTACTGGCCACGCTGCGTGGCATGCGTGTGGGCTTGGCTGACAATTGGCTGCGCCATGTGCACGATGTCAAGGTGCGACACCGCCGTCGCCTGGATCACCTCACGGTGCCCGAGCAAGAAGATACCCTGTGCGAAATGAACGTGATCGAGCAGGTGGGCAACGTGGCCTTGACCAATGTGGTTCAAGACGCGTGGTCTCGCGGGCAAAAGCTCAGCGTGCACGGCTGGTGCTATGGCCTGAAGGATGGCCTGGCCAAAGATTTGGGCGTCAGCATGAGCGGCAGTCACGAGGTGGTGGACGTGTTCCGCAGCGCCTTCAAACGTTACCCACGAGGCGCCTGAGCGACGTGTGCCCTTGAGCTTGGCCGAACTTCTTGAGATGGGCAGTTATGCGGTGACCGTATTCGGTCTGCCCTATGCCGCCTGGGTGTTCTGGCTGGAACAGCGCAAGGAGCGTGAGAACGAAGAAGAGGAGGCGTATCAGCACCTCTCCGACGCTTACAACGATTTCTTGAAAGTGGTGCTGGACCACGCCGACCTGCAGCTGCGCACCGCTCAGGCCCTGCGCGATCCCACAGCCGAGCAACGCGAACGCATGATGACGATTTTCGACATGCTGATCGCCTTGTTCGAGCGGGCCTATCTGATTGCGTACCGCGCGGAAATGAGCGCCACCGAACAGCGGCGCTGGAACTCTTGGGACGACTACATGCGCGAGTGGTGCCGAAGGGACGACTTTCGCCAGTCTCTGCCTCTCTTGCTGCGCGGCGAAGACCCCGACTTCGTGGCCTACATCCGCCGCATCGCTGAAGAAGAAACCGGCGAACACCTGATCATTGCCGATATCCACAAAGACACACACACTTGAAAGGCTTCACCATGTCACACGATCGCATCGTCATCGTCAGCGCTGCCCGCACCCCCATGGGCAGCTTCCAGGGCGACTT
>NZ_CALBEX010000091.1 GCF_937889215.1 uncultured Limnohabitans sp. | reverse complement strand
CACGACTTTGCGAGTGGAGGCTTCCAGCACCACGGCCGACATCACATCGCCGTTGTCGGGGTGTTCCTCCAGTGCATCGTCAATGGCCTCGTCTGCCTTGGCTGGGTCGGTCGGCAAGTTGATGAACTTTTCAGGCCCTCGGTAAACCTGGCGTCGCTCAAAATCCATCAAGCCTTGGCGCAAGGCCTTGTAGGCGGCCATTTGGTCGCTGGACTGCAAGGTGGTGTAGACGTTCAACCCCCGTGTGTAAGTGTCAGCACCGTATTGTGCGAACACCAGTTGACGCACGGTTTCGGCAACAAACTCGGCATTCAGTGTTTTCTTGCCTGCAGCGGACTTCAGGGTCAGGCTTTCGGCCTTGGCCCGGCTTGCCTGCGTGGTGGTGATGTAGCCGTTGACCAACATGCGATCAATGATGTGCAGCTGGCGTGAACGGGCCCGTTTGGGGTTGTTGATCGGGTTGTAGGCCGAGGGCGCTTTGGGCAAGCCCGCGAGCATGGCGGCTTCGGCGATGGTGATGTCCTTGAGGGACTTGCCAAAGTAGGTGTCCGCGGCAGAAGCAAAGCCATAAGCCCGATTGCCCAGGAAAATCTGGTTCATGTAGATTTCCAGGATCTGGTCCTTGGTCAGCAGGTGCTCGAGCTTGTAGGTCAATAAAATTTCATAAATTTTGCGTGTGTATGTTTTCTCGGAAGACAGGTAGACGTTGCGCGCCACTTGCATCGTGATGGTGGACGCGCCTTGGCTTTTGAGGCGGCCTATGTTGGCGATGCCCGCACGCAAGATGCCCACGTAATCCACCCCCCCGTGCTGGTAGAAGCGGTTGTCCTCGATCGCCAAAATGGCGTCTTTGAGGATCTGCGGAATCTCATCGATCGGTGTCAGGTTGCGGCGTTCTTCGCCAAACTCCCCCATGAGCTGGCCATCTGCAGTGAACACCCGCAGGGGCAACTTGGGTTTGTAATTCGCCAGGTCCGATACATCGGGCAAGTTGGGATAGGCCATGACCATGGCCATGGCCACCACCAACAAAAGCGATGCCAGTGCTGCCCCGGCCAGACCCATCGACCACACACAGAATTTGAGCAGCCAAGCCACAAAGCCCTTGGTGGGCGTTGGTGGCGTGCTTTGAGAGGTGGTCTGGGATTTGTCTTTGGTGGGCATAGGGCTGATGTGGGGTGCGGCCAGCGGATTGCCAGACGCCCCGCATTATAAAAATCTTGCGCAGGTAAGGGGCTTTTTAAGACTTTCAAAAGAATTATTTGGTATTCATAAAAGCTTGTTAAACCCGAATATTCATGTTACAAAACCTTTCGGATCGGCCAAAGAGAGCTTTGAGCAAGGAGGCAATTCATGCGTGTCTGGACTCGGTTTTGGCGACAAATGGCCAGCCGCCCTGAGCGTCACGCTTGGGGCTTGGCGTGCGATGAGGCCGAATGGACTTTGGTGGGCTTGTCGCTGAACAGGTCCACCGAGGTTCAGGTGAATGCCTTAGAGCGCATCTTCGCTGGCCATTCAACGGCGTCTGAGGAGGACTTCAGCAGCGGTCTGCAACAAGCGGGCACCGGGGTGGCCTCTTCGGGAAGACGCCTCAATGTGGCCTTGAAGTCGGATGAAATGGTGGCCGGTGTGCTGGAGTTGCCAGCAGACTTGCCCCCTGACGAGTGGGCCAGTGAGGTGCAGCTGGAGGTGTCACAGTTGCTGGGCTTGGCCCCGGATGAAGTGAGTTTTGATTTTCAGCCCGACCCGGTCTCTGCTGGGCTTTTGTCTCGCGTGCATTGGGTGGGCTGCGACCAAGGGCGCATCAGAGCGCTCAAGGACAGCGTTCGCGCAGCCGGTTGGCAGCTGCACAGTGTTGAGCCCGCTTGGCATGCTGCCCATCGAGCAGCCTGCCATTTGAGAGGTGGCTTGAACAGTTTGCTGACGCAGCCCTCCCAAGACTGGCAGTTTGACTTGACGAACCCCGCCCATGACAGTCCGGTCAGCATGTCGGTGCCCGGCCGTTTCGGGCCGGACTTGGCTTTGTCGCAGGCCATGCAATCGGCCGCAGGGACGCGCTTGGTCGCCGCCGGCTTGGCTTTGAAAGCATGGCGCTGATGGTGTCCTTTAACTTGCTGCATTACCCTGCGCTGGCCAGCCAGCGCAGAAGGCGTCACCGGTGGTGGACCTCTTTGACGGGCTTGGCGGTGGGCTTGGCTGTGGCCGGGTGGGCAGCTCAAGAGTTGCAAGCGCTGGCTGACCAAATGCAAGAGGATCGCATCCGTCTTCAAGCGCAGCTGACCGATCAAACCATGCAGATGCAACGCCTGCACAAGCAACAGGCCGTGCAAAAAAAGTGGCAGTTGCAGTCGGCTCATCTGGCGCAACTGAGGCAGCAGCACTTGACCTGGCTGGCCTTGTACCAAAGCTTGCAACAAGCGGCCAGCCCAAGCTCGGTGCAGTTTTTGCGTCTGCAGCTGCAGGCGCACCAACTGGAATTGCAGGGCCAGGCCCGCGATGTGAAGCGCATGGAGGACGCCCGAAAGCGCTTGTCACACAGCATGTCGTTTCCTCCGGGAGGGAATGACCCAGCCCATGCCGAAGGCCAGGCAGACCGAACCCTGAAGCCTATTTGGGTTCTGAGCAGTTTGGATACCCTTTCTGCAACTGGCGCAGCAAGTGTGACGCCTGCTACGGACCCGCTGGACCCACACAAGGCTGAACTGTCGTTTGTGTGGCAAAGCGTTTGGCCTCTTGAGGTTGTCCGTTCAGCATCCGCCAAGACTGAGGCGCCAACAGGTGTGGTCAAGGAGGCCCCATGAAGCTCGGCTGGCAACTGCAAGCGAAGGGTCCCATGGCCCCCGCATGGTTGTGGGCGTCGCAGATGCGGGGGCGTGATCGCTTGCGTTGGTTGGTGCGGCGCTGGGGGTTTGCTTTGGCTGGTTTTGCCGCAGGTCTGACGCTGGTGGCTGGGCTGCATGTGGATGCCATCGACACGTTGTGGCGCGACGAGGGCCCGGTGCAAAGCTTGCACCAACAGTTGGCCACGCAACAGGGGCAGGTGCACAAGCTGCAACAGCAGCTGGGTGTGACGCAGACACTGCCCAAGGCATTGGCGGGCTTGCCTTCGCCAGACCGCGAGGCCCTGATTTGGCTCCAATTGTCGCAATTGCTGGCGCGGCATGCTGTGCAGCTCAAGTCTTTGCGCCCCGTGCCTGAGCGGTTGGCCTCGTCATTGGCCAGTCAGGCGGTGGCGGTGCATTTGAATGCCCACTTTGACGATTGGGTCGCCTTTTGGGCTGCCCTGAATCTTAAAGGGCCCGTGTGGAGCATTGACCGTTTGCGCATCACGCCGCAAGGTGAGAGGGTCGAGATTGAGGCCGTGCTTCGGGTGTGGCTCCGCGATGGTCCGACCTTACCTGAAGCCGCACTGGCCACAGCCCAAGGACCATTGCTACTGGATTGGGTGCCTTTCGAGCCGGTTCGAGCTGCGCGCGCAACACTTATCCATTCGGCTGTTTTTGTTCAGTCGGCAAGGCCCGGGCTTGCGGCCTTGCCCGCGTCGGAGCATGTTTCAGAAAACCCTGCCAAAGGGTGGTCGGCCAATCCTGGCCAGTGGCCACTGGATCAGGTTCGTTTGCTGGGCGTTTGGCATCAGGCCCAAGACCTACAGGCGATTTTGGCTGCAGGGCCGCATTGGGTGCAAGCCCGTGTGGGGCAGCCGATTGGCCCACTCGGGCACCGGGTGACCAGCATCCATGCCCAAGAAGTGCACCTGCGTGCCGGGTCTGGACCGGTGGCGGTTTTGGGTTTTGAAAAGGCAAAGCCATGAGTCAACGCGCAGTTTCCCATGTGCCGTTTGGGGTTCGGGTGTTGGTGCTGTGGGCCAGTGTGGCCGTGTCGATGGCGTGGGCCCAAGAGGCGCCTTTGGCGCTGCCAGACATGGGCCACACAGAACCGCAGCGTTCTTCGCCAGATACCCCTGCACCCGTCATTTCACCCCCACCCGTGACGAAAATTGTGGATGTCCAGACCGCTCAGCCAGACCGTGACCACCACGCAAGTCTGGCCATGTCCCCGGTCAGTGAGGAGGACGCTGAACGGCTCATCAGTCTGAATTTTCAGGACATCGACATCAAAACCTTGCTGCAGGTCTTTGCCGACTTCACGGGCTTGAACTTGGTGGCGACCGATGCGGTGAGCGGTCAAGTGACGGTGCGGTTAATGCAAGTGCCGTGGCGGCAGGCTTTGCAAATTGTTTTGCAGTCCAAGGGGCTGGCATCGCGCCAAGAGGGTCGTGTGTTGTGGGTCGCGCCGCAAGACGAGTGGGTGGCGCGTGAGAAAAAACAACGCGAAGCCCAGGCGGCCCTCGATGCGGTGAGCCCGCTTGAGATGATGGCGATCCGCTTGCGATATGCCCGTGCACACGATGTGGCGCAACGCTTGCAAGGGGTCAGTCAGGGGGCTGGTGGTCGCTGGCTCAGCAGCCGGGGCAGTGTGTTGGCGGAGCCGCGCACCAACCAGCTCTTCATCTCTGACTTGCCACAGCGCCTTCAAGCGGTTCAAAAAATGCTGAAGCAACTGGACATTCCGGTACGCCAAGTGCTCATTGAAGCCCGAATCGTCGAGGCAGATCACCAGTTTGGCCAGTCTCTGGGGGTGCGTCTTGGCGCCGGCATGGCCGTGCCGTTTCAATTGAACCAGCGCGTCAATACCCTGGCCTTGGGTGCAAGCAACGCGACCACCGGGGTGGGGGTTGTGGCGGGCAACCAGGTTGACT
>NZ_CALBEX010000090.1 GCF_937889215.1 uncultured Limnohabitans sp. | reverse complement strand
CGAGTGGTAGAGCTTGACCATCTCCAGTGTGCGGCGGCGGTAGTCGGTGCCGTTGTCCACATTGAGCACCTGCATGCGCTGGTTCAGCAAAGCGATGGCGGGCAAGATGCGGTCGCGGTGCAGGCCGTCGGGGTACAGGCCATCGGGCTCGAAGTTGGAGGTGGTGACAAAGCCCACGCCGTTGTCGAACAGCGCCACCAGCAAGCGGTGCAAGATCATCGCATCGGTGATGTCGGCCACATGGAATTCATCGAAGCAAATGAGCTGATAACGCTTGGCCATGCGCTTGCCCAGCTCATCGAGCGGGTTGACGGTGCCCTGAATCGCGGTGAGTTCGCGGTGCACCTCGCGCATGAACTCGTGAAAGTGCAAGCGGGTTTTGCGCTCGATGGGCACGGCCGCAAAAAAGCAGTCCATCAAAAAACTCTTGCCTCGCCCCACCCCGCCAAACATGTACACGCCCTTAGGAATCTCTGGGCGGCTGAAGAACTTGCCCAGCAAGCCCGAACGCTTGGACTTGTAAGCCGCCCACTCGCTGGCGCAGCGCTCCAGCGCCTCGATGGCCAGCAATTGCGCGGGGTCGCTTTGGTAGCCCCGTTTTTGGAGTTCTTCTTCGTAAACTGCACGAACGGACATGGGTGGCTTGCTCTTCAATTCAATAACAAAACCCGGGACCAGGCCCGGGTTTTCAGGGATGCGGAACTTTAACCCAACTCACCCAAAACCGCAGTTCCGGGGGCGTCAAGGGCTCAGAAGTTCAGCGTGCGCTTGTCCACCGCCAAAGCAGCCTCTTTGGTGGACTCGCTCAAGGACGGGTGCGCGTGGCAGATGCGGGCAATGTCTTCGGCGCTGGCACGGAATTCCATGGCCACCACGGCCTCGGCGATCAGCTCGGAGGCTTGTGGGCCCACGATGTGCACGCCCAAAATTTCGTCGGTGGTGGCATCGGCCAGCATTTTCACCATGCCCGTCGTGTCGCCCAAGGCGCGAGCACGGCCGTTGGCCAGGAACGGGAACGAACCGGCTTTGTAGGCCACGCCATCGGCCTTGAGCTGCTGCTCGGTGCGGCCGACCCAAGCGATCTCGGGGCTGGTGTAAATGACCCAAGGGATGGTGTTGAAGTTGACGTGACCGTGTTGGCCAGCGATGCGCTCGGCCACGGCCACGCCCTCTTCTTCGGCTTTGTGCGCCAACATGGGGCCACGCACCACATCACCCACGGCCCACACGCCGGGCAAGTTGGTTTTGCAGTCGGCGTCCACCACAACAGCGCCGCGCTCGTCGAGCTGAAGGCCTACAGCTTCGGTGTTCAGGCCGATGGTGTTGGGCACGCGGCCGATCGAGATGATCAGCTTGTCGGCGTCCAGCACCACAGCTTCGCCTTTGGCGTTGGTGTAATTGACCGTGACGCCTTTTTTGCCATTGACGATCTCGCCGACTTTCACGCCGAGTTCGATCTTCAGGCCTTGTTTGTCAAAGGCCTTCTTGGCTTCTTTGGCGATTTGCTCGTCCACAGCGCCCAAGAATGTGGGCAGGCCTTCGAGGATGGTGACTTCTGCGCCCAGGCGACGCCAGACCGAACCCATCTCCAGGCCAATGACACCAGAGCCGATCAGGGCCAGCTTCTTGGGCGCAGCACCCAAGCGCAAAGCGCCGTCGTTCGACAAGACATTGACTTCGTCAAACGGGGTGCCGGGCAACGCGCGGGCGTTGGAGCCGGTGGCGATGATGATGTTTTTGCCGGTGATCGACTCTTCGGTCTTGCCAGCCACCTTGATCTCGTAGCCGCCTTCGGCCTTGCTCGCAAAGCTGCCGCGACCGTGGAAGAAGGTGACCTTGTTCTTTTTCAGCAAATACAAGATGCCATCGTTGTTTTGCTTCACCACGGTGTCTTTGCGCGCCAGCATTTTGGCCACGTCCATCTTCACGCCCGTGGCGCTGATGCCGTGCTCGGCAAAGTGGTGGTTGGCGTGGTCAAAGTGCTCGCTGGACTGCAGCAAAGCCTTGGAGGGGATGCAACCCACGTTGGTGCAGGTGCCGCCAGGGGCTGGGCCACCGGCTGCGTTTTTCCATTCGTCGATACAAGCGACTTGGAAACCGAGTTGGGCCGCGCGAATGGCCGCGATATAGCCACCGGGGCCACCGCCGATGACAACGACGTCGAATTGTTTGCTCATGGTGAATGTCTTCTGGATGAAAAACGCCCCCTGGGCAGGGGGCATTGAAACAAGGGAATCAGATGTCGAAAAGCAAGCGGGCTGGGTCTTCCAGCGCTTCCTTCATGGCCACCAAGCCCAACACGGCTTCGCGGCCGTCGATGATCCGGTGGTCATATGACATGGCGAAGTAGTTCATGGGGCGAACCACGACTTGGCCGTTTTCCACCATGGCGCGGTCTTTGGTCGCGTGCACGCCCAAAATCGCCGACTGGGGTGGGTTGATGATGGGGGTGGACATCATCGAGCCGAAGGTGCCGCCGTTGGAGATAGAGAAGGTGCCGCCGGTCATCTCTTCCATGCCCAGCTTGCCGTCTTTGGCTTTTTGGCCAAATTCGGCGATCTTCTTTTCGATGTCGGCAAAGCTCATCTGGTCGGCGTTGCGCAGGATCGGCACCACCAAACCACGGGGCGAACCCACGGCAATGCCGATGTCGAAGTAGCCGTGGTAGACGATGTCGTTGCCGTCGACCGAGGCGTTCAAGACCGGGAATTTCTTCAAGGCGTGCACAGCAGCCTTGACGAAGAAGCTCATGAAGCCCAGTTTGCAGCCGTGTTCCTTCTCGAAACGCTCTTGCATGCGCTTGCGCATCTCCATGACCGGAGCCATGTTGATTTCGTTGAAGGTGGTCAAGATGGCGTTGGTCGACTGCGATTGCAGCAAACGCTCGGCCACGCGGGCGCGCAGACGCGTCATGGGCACGCGCTGCTCTGGGCGCTCGCCCAAATCGACAGCCGGACCGGACACCTGAGGCAAGGCCTTGGTCGGCACGCCGGTCGGGATCACGGCGGCAGTGGACTTGACGCCACCGGCAACAGCGGCCAGCACGTCACCCTTGGTCACGCGGCCGTCTTTGCCAGAACCGGGCACCGAGCCTGCAGCCAGGCTGTTGTCGGCCATCAGCTTGGCTGCAGCGGGCATGGCCACTCCGGCCATGCTGGTGCTGGCAGCAACAGACGCTGCGGCCGGAGCCGATGCTGGAGCTGGGGCAGCCGCTGCAGCAGCGGGAGCTGCAGCCACTTTGCCATCGGTGTCGATGCGGGCAATCAGCTGCTCCGCAGCCACGGTGGCACCGTCGGCCTGCAAGATCTCAGACAGCACGCCAGCAGCGGGGGCAGGCACTTCGAGCACCACTTTGTCGGTTTCGATCTCGATCAAGATCTCATCGGCGGCGACGGTGTCACCGACTTTTTTCTTCCACTGCAGCATGGTGGCTTCAGCCACGGACTCGGACAGTTGGGGGACTTTGACTTCTACGATAGCCATTTTGAATTCTCTTTAAAGGTTAAACGCAAGGTTGTTCTGTTGGATCACTTGGTCAGCACGTAGCCTTTGAGCTTGGCAAAGGCGGCTTCGATCAGTGCTTTTTGCTGGTCTTGGTGCAGGTGCGAGTAACCCACAGCAGGCGAAGCCGATGCTGCGCGACCGGCATAACCGAGCTTTTGGCCATCCTTCATGTTCTCGTGGATGTTGTGCTGAATGAAGAACCAAGCGCCTTGGTTTTGCGGCTCGTCCTGGCACCACACCACGTCAGCGGCGTTGGGGTACTTCTTAAGCTCTGCCGCAAAAGCCTTGTGTGGGAACGGGTAGAGCTGCTCGACACGGATGATCGCCACATCCTCGCTGCCCTTGGCTTCACGGTGCTTGACCAAGTCGTAATAGACCTTGCCCGAGCAAGCGATCACGCGCTTGACCTTGTCTGCCTTGAGCGGCTTGTTCTCCGGGATCACGGTCTGGAAAATACCATCGGTGAATTCGGAGATGGGCGATGTCGCATCCTTGTTGCGCAGCAGCGACTTGGGCGTGAAGATGATCAGCGGCTTGCGCAAATTGCGCACCATCTGGCGACGCAGCACATGGAAGATCTGGCTGGCCGTGGTGGGCTGCACCAGTTGCATGTTGGTGTCGGCGGCCAGCTGCATGAAACGCTCAACCCGTGCTGAGCTGTGCTCAGGGCCCTGGCCTTCATAGCCGTGAGGCAACATCAAGGTGATGCCGTTGACTCGACCCCACTTGACTTCACCCGAGGCGATGAACTGGTCAATCACCACCTGCGCGCCATTGGCGAAGTCGCCGAATTGGGCTTCCCAAACCACCAAGGTGTTGGGGTCGTTGGAGGCGTAGCCGTATTCAAACGCCAGCACCGCTTCTTCGGACAAGATCGAGTCGATCACCGTGAAGGGCGCTTGGTTGTCAGCGACGTTTTGCAAAGCCACGTAGGTGCCAATGTCCCATTTCTCACGCTTTTGGTCGTGGATCACAGCATGGCGGTGCGTAAAGGTGCCACGGCCAGAGTCCTCACCCGACAGGCGCACCGGAAAGCCGCTGGCCACCAAGGAGGCAAACGCCATGTGCTCACCCATGCCCCAGTCCACGGGCGTGTCGCCACGGCCCATGGCGGCGCGGTCGTCATAGACTTTCTTGACCAACTGGTGCGGGGTCACCGACTCGGGGATGGTGGTGATTTTTTCGGCCAGACGCTTCCACTCGGCAAGGGGAATGGCGGTGTCACCGGCATCGGTCCACTTCTTGCCCAAAAAGGGCGACCAGTCCACGGTGAATTTGGTCTTGAAGTTGGTGAGCACGGGCTCGGTGGTGTTTTTGCCCGCATCCAAAGCGGCGCGGTATTCCTTGGCCATGTCCTCGCCCAGGGTATCGCCCAGGCCTTGGGCCGTGAGTTTGTCCGCAAATAACTTGCGGGTGCCTGGGTGGGCGGCGATTTTTTTGTACATCAGCGGCTGGGTCAGCGCCGGAGTGTCTTGCTCGTTGTGGCCAAGCTTTCTGAAGCACACCACGTCCAGCACTATGTCCTTGCGGAAGGTCATGCGGTATTCAAGGGCGAGCTGCGCAGCCATGACCACGGCTTCGGGATCGTCGCCGTTGACGTGCAGCACCGGAGCCTCCACCATCTTGACAATGTCGGTACAAAACACGCTCGAGCGCATGTCGCGCGGGTCGGACGTCGTAAAGCCAATCTGGTTGTTGATGATGATGTGCACCGTGCCGCCTGTGGAGTAACCACGGGTTTGCGCCAGCGCGAAGGTTTCCTGGTTCACACCCTGGCCACCAAAAGCGGCGTCGCCATGCACCAGCACAGGCAGCACCTGCTTGCCTTGCGGGTCACCCCGACGGTCCATGCGGGCGCGCACCGAGCCTTCGACCACGGGGTTCACGATTTCCAAGTGAGAGGGGTTGAAGGCCAGAGTCAGATGGACCGGGCCACCGGCCGTGCTCACATCGGAGCTGAAACCCTGGTGGTACTTCACGTCGCCGGCAGGCAGGTCTTCGGGGGCCGTATGGTCAAACTCGGCAAACAAGTTGGCGGGCAACTTGCCCATGGTGTTGACCAACACGTTCAGGCGTCCGCGGTGGGCCATGCCGATCACCACTTCTTGCACACCCTGCGTGCCGGCGGACTGGATCAACTCGTCCATGGCGGCGATGAAGCTTTCGCCACCTTCCAGCGAAAAGCGCTTTTGGCCCACGTATTTGGTGTGCAGGTAGCGCTCCAGACCTTCGGCGGCCGTCAGGCGGTCAAGGATCTGTACTTTCTTTTCGGCCGTGAAATTGGGCTTGCTGCGGATGCTTTCAAGCTTGTCTTGCCACCAGCGCTTTTCGCCCTGCTCGGTGGTGTACATGTACTCAACACCCAGGGTGCCGCAGTAGGTTTCGCGTAGCGCATTGAGCAACTCTCGCAGCGACATGCGGTTTTTGCCGAAAAAGGTGTTGCTGGTGTCGAACACGGTTTCATGGTCGGCATCGGTGAAGCCATAAAAAACCGGATCCAGCTCAGGAATGTCTGGGCGCTCGGTGCGCTTGAGCGGGTCTAAGTCGGCCCAGCGTTGGCCCACGTTGCGGTAGGCGGCAATCAGCTGCTGAACGGCGGTGCGTTTGCGGCCCATCTCTGCGTCGACGCTGGCCATGACCACTTTGGTGCCGCCGGACTTGGCGCGGTCGGCAAAAGCGTTGATGACGGGCAAATGGGGCACGTCTTTGGCGTTGGTGCCATCGGTTGCGGGAACGTGCTGGAGGGCGTCGAAATATTCACGCCAAGAATCGGGGACGCTGCCGGGGTTGGCCAGGTAGTTTTCGTACATCTCTTCGACGTACGGGGCGTTGCCGCCGAACAAGTAGGTGTTGCCTTGATAGGCAGCGTAGACGGAATTAGTCTCGCTCATATTTCGCTGACCTCCGTTTCCCTCTGGGAAACATAAGTTGGGTGATTTTTACCTTCCGCGACACGGCTGAACCGGTTGGCGGATGCGACTGTGGCATAGGAAGGGCCTGAGTACAGCGCGCATTGTGCCATGGCTTGTCTGATACCAAACTGACGTATCAGGCTCATGTTGGGAAAGTCGGGTTAAAAAAAGACCCCGCCAAGGCGAGGTCCAGTCTTATGAATCGGGCGTCAGCCCTTGATCTGGTCCACGATCTGCTGCAAAGCGGCCGGATCGTCCATGGTGGTCAGATCGCCCGGGTCGCGGCCTTCGGCCACGGCCTGAATGGCGCGGCGCAGCAATTTGCCGCTGCGCGTCTTGGGCAAGGCCGACACAAAGAACACACGCGATGGACGGGCCACCGCGCCCAGCTGCGAGTCCACCACCTTCATGAC
>NZ_CALBEX010000089.1 GCF_937889215.1 uncultured Limnohabitans sp. | reverse complement strand
ATCATGAAGCAACCGGACTTGGGCACCTCTTTGCTGGTTTTGTCGGCAGGCTTGGCCGTGATTTTTTTTGCTGGACTCAAATGGCGCTGGATTTTGCCGCCCGTGGGCTTGGGTGTACTGGGCATCGTGGTGCTGGTGATCATGGAGCCGAGTTTGTGCCAGCCCGATGTCGATTGGCATGTGCTGCACGAGTACCAGCGCCAACGGGTGTGCACCTTGCTGGATCCCGGCCGTGACCCGCTGGGCAAGGGCTTTCACATCATCCAAGGCATGATCGCCATTGGCTCGGGTGGTTTTTGGGGCAAGGGTTTCATGCAGGGCACCCAAACCCACTTGGAGTTCATCCCGGAGCGCACCACCGACTTCATCTTTGCAGCTTTGGGCGAAGAGTTTGGCTTGTTCGGTGGCTTGGTGTTGCTGTCCTTCTTTTTCTTTCTGATTTACCGGGCCTTGGTCATTGCCATGCAGGCGCCCACTTTGTTCAGCCGCTTGCTGTCCGGCAGCATGGCCATGATTTTCTTCACCTATGCTTTTGTGAACATGGGCATGGTCAGTGGCATTTTGCCGGTGGTGGGCGTGCCCTTGCCCTTCATCAGCTACGGCGGCACGGCGATGGTCACCCTCGGTCTGGCACTGGGCATCCTCATGTCGATCGCCAAATCGAAACAGCTGGTGCAAACATGAGCGGCAAACTGTCCGTTGTGGTCGTCGGCGCTGGAAACATGGGCGGCGGCATGCTGGCCCGTTTGTGCGCACTGGGCTGGTCTGTTGGGGTTCATGACAGCGATGCCCAGGCCCAGGCCCGGGCCGTAGCCCATGGAGCGGTGCCGTTTGGCTCTGCCATGGCCGCCGTTCAAGGCTTGGCGCCCGACGGCGTCTTGCTGGTGGCGGTGGTCGACGCGGTGCAAACCGAATCGGTGTTGTGGGGCTTGGCCGGCGCTGGCCCTTGTTTGCAGCAAGGCCAGGTGGTCATGTTGTGTCCGACTTTGGGGCCGGCCACTGTGCAGTCGCAAGCCGAACGTTTGGCCCCCATGGGGGTTGACCTCATGGATGCGCCCATGTCCGGTGGCCCTTTGCGCGCCCAAGAGGGCACCATGAGTCTGATGGTGGCTTGCTCCGATGGGGTGTGGCAGCGAAGCCAGAAGCTGCTGACCGCCTTGAGTCAGCAGGTTTTTCGCGTTGGAACCCGCGCAGGAGACGGTGCCCGCACCAAGCTGGTCAACAATTTGTTGGCGGCAGTCAATTTGGCGGGCGCTGCCGAAGCCATGGCTTTGGCCGAACGACTGGGCCTGGACCCCGTGGCCACGTTGTCGGTGATTGAAGCCTCCAGCGGCCAAAGCTGGATCGGCTCCGACCGCATGCGGCGGGCCTTGGCAGGTGATTTCGAGCCGCGTGCGCACGTCACTTTGTTGGCCAAAGACACCCATTTGGCCGTACAAGCCGCCGATGAAGCGGCATTCGATCCGCCCATGGGACGACTGGCGCGCGACCTTTTTGCTCAAGCGCTCGCCCAGGGTTGGGCCGATCTGGACGACGCGGCTTTGCTGCGGCTCATGCGCCAAGCTTGAACCCCCTTGCCCCGCTTGGCCTCTTGATGGGCTGCGAACGCAGCATGTCTGGCTTTCCTGTCCGATGCGGGCAAGGGTCTTGATCCGTGCCTACAATGGCTCCCATGATCTCACGCGAACCCACCATCGAACGCCTGGCAACCGCCCGCTCCCTTTTGCTTGAGCCTTTTGGCCTGGACGAAACCCACCTGAGCCGCGCTTTGGCCGCCATCAAGGCCCACGCGGTGGACGACGCCGACTTGTATTTCCAGTACACCCGCTCCGAGGGCTGGAGTCTGGAAGAAGGCATCGTCAAGACCGGCAGCTTCAGCATCGACCAAGGAGTTGGCGTGCGGGCCGTGTCGGGCGAGAAAACCGCCTTCGCCTACTCGGACGACATTTCCGAAGCCTCTTTGATGGACGCGGCCATGACGGTGCGCACCATCGCGCAGGCTACCCAAAACAAACGCATCAAGGTCCCTGCCCGTAAGGTCTCGGCCAGTCGCTCGCTTTACCCCGCGCTCGATCCGATGTCCACGCTGGACAGCACGGCCAAAGTGAATCTTCTCGGCCATGTTGAAAAAATCGCCCGCGCCAAAGACCCGCGTGTGGTGCAGGTCATGGCCGGTTTGGCCACCGAGTACGACGTGGTCATGGTGGCCCGCGCCGATGGCACTTTGGCGGCCGATGTGCGACCCTTGATCCGCCTGTCG
>NZ_CALBEX010000088.1 GCF_937889215.1 uncultured Limnohabitans sp. | reverse complement strand
GTAAGCATCGCGGCATGGGCCGCGATGGGATGTGTTTAAAACCGGGGGGCTCAGTTCAGGTGCGTCAGCAAGTGCCGGGCCAACTCTGCAAAACCGGCACCGCGTTCACTGGGGGTGATGTAACGTGGCCGGTGGGTCAGTTGTGCTTCAAAGCGGCGGATATTGGCCACACCCACGCTGTTTTCAAAGTGCTCGAACATCACTTGGTCATTGGTGGAGTCTCCCACATAAACCCAACGCTCGATCTCGGCAGCCAGTGCACGTCCCCACAATTGTTTGACGATCCATTGAGCCCCCGACAGTTTATGGTGCTCACCGAACCAGCCGTTGATGTGGATGCTGCTGACGGTGGCGTTCATGCCCTCACTGCGCATGAGTTCCACCACCTGGGTGATGGCTTGCGGCGGCAAATGCGTGAACTCGCTGTGGTCGATCGCGATGTCGGTCTCTCGCCCGGCACTGTCCTGCGCCAGCGCGGCGCCTGGCACCTCGCGCAGGATGCGCGCCGTCATCGCTTGCATGCGCGTCCAATTGGCTGAGCGCACCGCGTCGCTTTGCTGGTAGGTGGCCCGGGGTGCACCGTCGGCTTGGGGTATCCAGGCCGCAGCCCCGTTCTCGGCCACCAGGGCATCCACCGGCCATTGGTGGGCGAAGTTTCGGCTCCAGCCCATGGGCCGCCCGGTGATGGGAATGATCATCAGGCCGGCTTGTTTCAGCGCGCCCAGGGCATGCAAGGCATCGGCCGTGATTGCGCCGTCGGTGGTCAGGGTGTCATCGATGTCGGTGAACACCCCCAACCAGGGCCGAGGGGGGCGTGGCCAATGCGTCAGGTCCAGCATGGCGCAGCGCGTCAGTACGTCAGCGAGTTCAGGCGCTGCAGCACCGCCAGCGTGGCCGCACTCTGGTTCATGGTGTAGAAATGGAGGCCGGGTACGCCGCCGTTGATCAGCTGTTCGCACAGGTCCGACACCACGTCCAGGCCAAAGGCCTTGATTGAGGCCGTGTCGTCGCCATAGGCTTGCAGGCGCAGCCGGATCCAGCGCGGAATTTCGGCCCCGCAGGCGTCTGAGAAGCGCAGCAATTGCGTCGAGCTGGTGATCGGCATGATGCCTGGCACCACGGGCACATCTACGCCCAATTTGTAGGCGTCGTCCACAAAGCGGAAATACGCGTCGCTGTTGTAGAAGTATTGCGTGATGGCCGAATTGGCCCCGGCTTTGACCTTGGTGGCAAAGGCCTGCAAATCCGACTCTGGTGATTTGGCTTGGGGGTGGATCTCGGGGTAGGCCGCCACTTCGATGTAAAAATCGTCGCCGCTTTCTGCCCGGATGAAAGCCACCAAGTCGCTGGCGTAATGGAACTCGCCGCCTGCGCCGTAACCGCTGGGCAAGTCGCCGCGCAAAGCCACCAGGCGCTGCACGCCCATGGCCTTGAGCGTGGCCAGCTCGGCACGCACCGAAGCCTTGGTTGCACCAATGCACGAAAAGTGCGAAGCCGCTGGCACGCCTTCGGCTTGGATCGCGCCCACGGTCGCAAACGTGCCCTCTTGGGTGGAGCCGCCCGCGCCGTAGGTCACCGAACAAAACTCGGGCTTAAGGGTGTACAGCTGTTCGCGCACGCCGCGCAGTTTGTCTGCGCCTTCTGGCGTTTTGGGCGGGAAAAACTCCAGGCTGATGGGCAGTTTCAAACCAGACATCACTTCAACTTTCAATTCAATAGTCGTTGGCCTTGGCATACGCCAAAGCAGCCAGATCGGCCTCATGGGCTGCGCGCGCTTTTTCGCGTGCGGGGGCCACTGCCGCAGGGTCAGGCCAGCAGGCTTGCACAAAAAACTCGTGGTTGCCGTCGCCGCCCGAGATTGGGCTGTCCAGCCAAGCGGTCACTTTCATGCCCAATTCGGTCAATGCGGAGCGCACACGGTTTTCGATGAAAGGGAAATGTGTGTCGTCTTTGACGATGCCGCCCTTGCCCACTTGGCCTGGCTGCAATTCGAACTGCGGTTTGACCAGCATGAGCAACTGGCCTGTGGGCTTGAGCAAATGAACCACACCTGGCAGCACCAAGGTCAGCG
>NZ_CALBEX010000087.1 GCF_937889215.1 uncultured Limnohabitans sp. | reverse complement strand
GCAAGGCGGCGGTGCACGCAACCTGCGCTTGGACAACCTGGGCAAAGCCATGGGCGCAGCGCTCTTGCGCATGGAAATCGAGCTCAGTGCTTAAGAACTGGAGCAGGCACAAAAAAGCCCCCGAAGGGGCTGGTGGCCAAACGACAACCCGTCGACGAGCAACTTGTAGTTTGAGCTTGGACGGTCCGACGATCGGTAATCCTGTAAGTCGGTGCCTTTATGGTCCGACAGCCATCCTCTTGCGAAGCGACAGTTTCAAACGACGGTGGCTCGCCAGCGTTGTTGTCGGACCTGAAGGCACCGACCTACGAGCTGCGCACAAAACGACGATTACACGCGCTCGATGATCAGCGCAATGCCCTGACCCACGCCAATGCACATGGTGCACAGCGCGTAGCGGCCAGCGGTTTGCTGCAGGCGGTTGATGGCGGTGGTGGCCAAACGGGCACCGGATGCGCCAAGGGGGTGACCCAGCGCAATCGCGCCGCCCCAAGCGTTTACGCGGGCATCATCATCCTTCAAACCCAACATGCGCATGACTGCCAGTCCTTGCGCGGCAAAGGCTTCGTTCAACTCGATCACGTCCATGTGGTCGATGGTCAGGCCGGTTTGCGCCAGCACTTTGAGCGTCGCGGGCGCAGGGCCAATGCCCATGATGCGTGGGGCAACACCAGCCGTGGCCATGCCCACGATGCGGGCTTTGGGGGTCAGGCCGTTTTTGGCGGCAGTGGCTTCGTCGGCCAGCAGCAAGGCGCACGCGCCGTCGTTCACACCCGAGGCGTTGCCCGCGGTCACAGTGCCGTCCGGGCGGACCACGCCTTTGAGCTTAGCCAAGGCTTCCAGGCTAGTTTCGCGCGGGTGTTCGTCGGTGTCCACAATGATCGCATCACCCTTTTTCTGGGGAATGCTCACGCCCACAATCTCTCGGGCCAGGTGCCCGGCTTTGATAGCAGCCACAGCGCGCAGCTGGCTGTTGTAAGCCATCAGGTCTTGCGCCTCGCGCTCGATCTTGTAATCGGTGGCCACGTTTTCGGCCGTCTCGGGCATGGAGTCCACACCATACTGGGCCTTCATCAGCTTGTTGATGAAGCGCCAGCCAATGGTGGTGTCGTACACGGCGTTAGCGCGGCTGAAAGCGCTCTCGGCCTTGGGCATGACAAACGGGGCGCGGCTCATGCTCTCGACACCGCCCGCGATCATGAGACCGGCTTCGCCCGACTTGATGGCGCGGGCGGCGGTGCCAATGGCGTCCAGACCCGAGCCGCACAGGCGGTTGATGGTGGCGCCGGGCACATCGATCGGCAAACCAGCGAGCAAGCTGCTCATGTGGGCCACGTTGCGGTTGTCTTCACCGGCCTGGTTGGCGCAGCCGTACAGCACGTCAGTCACGGCGGCCCAGTCGACGTTGGGGTTGCGGGCCATCAAGGCACGCAGGGGAACCGCGCCCAGGTCGTCGGTCCGCACGCTGCTCAAGGCACCGCCGTAGCGGCCAAAGGGGGTACGGATCGCGTCGCAAATGTAGGCTTGGTTCATGTGGCTGGTCTCGTGAGGGTGAATTTTGTGCATTATATTGCATGCACAACAGGTATTCTATGACATTTTAGGGGGGGTTCATGGGCTTGGGTAAGGGTTTGACGGAGGCGCTGGCCCCGCACCCCGGCCTCTCACTCCCCAAGCCCCATCCCCGAGCTACAAAGACAACGAGCCAACGCACATAAGAGACAATCCACCTCATGCTGATACAACCCTCACAAGCCGATGTTCGGCGCTTTTTTTGCGGCGTTTACACCAAAGCCCGAACAACGGCTCCGCTCGAGCCCATGGAAATGCTGGTCAGCCAGTGGATCGATGAGCACCCCGAATACCATGGCGAACTTGCCGACGTCGATGCAGCCTTGGCCAGCATGCTGGACGACGACCCGGACCGGACCAACCCGTTTTTGCACCTCTCGATGCACCTGTCAATCAGCGAACAATGCAGCATCGACCAGCCCCGTGGCATCCGCCAGGCGGTAGAGCTGCTTACACACCAACTCAACTCGCTGCATGATGCACACCACCAGGCCATGGAATGCCTGGGCCGCATGATTTACGAAAGCCAACGCTCGGGCCGGATGCCTGACGGAGAGTCTTACATCGACTGCGTGCAACGCCACGCCACGCGCGACTGAAGAGACCGTGTATACAACAAAAAACCCGCCGAAGCGGGTTTTTTCTGTCAAGGTTAACGCCCTTGTATCAGCGGAATTTTGACTGAGGCACCGTCTTCATCTCACCGTCCAAAGAGGCGATATAAGCTGACATGGCCTTCAACTCAGCATTGGAGAACTGCTTGGCGATACCGCCCATGACGCCATTGCTGCGGCCCCAGGTGGCCTTGTTTTCAACTTTGTAGGACTTCAGGGCAACGTACAAAAAGTCTTTGTGCTGACCGGCAATTTTGGGGTAGCTGGGGTCGATTGGCTTGGAGAAATTGTCACCGTGGCAAGCCATGCATGTGCCTTTTTGCAGCAAAGCAGCCACATTCGCATCTGGCACTTTGGGGGTCTTGGTCACGGGGGGGACCTTGGCATGTTGTTCGTAGTACGCACCCAGATCGGCCATGTCCTGATCTGTCAGTGAGCCAGAGACGCTGCGCATGGTGGGGTGCTTGCGATCACCTTTTTTATAAGCATTGAGTGCGGAAACAATGTACTGGGCGTTTTGGCCAGAAATCATCGGCACGCGATAGACCTCAGGGAAACTGGCTTGGTAGCCTTGGATACCATGGCAACCAATGCACATGGCAATTTTTTGCTCGCCAGCTTTGGCATCGCCCTTGATCTCTTGGGCATGGACAGAAACGGCGGTCACAGAAGCGACAGCCAAGGCAAACATCGAGGTCAACAGCTTGTTCATTTTGCTCACACAATCCAAATGATTGATAAAAATCAACTGCGGATTATATCGAGCTGGCCCTCATAATCCGGGCAAGCCCTTTCACATTTCCAGAGAAGTTGTTGCCATGAAATTCCAAGGTACTGAAAATTACGTCGCCACCCCGGACCTGATGCTGGCTGTAAACGCGGCCATCACTCTTAAGCGCCCCCTGCTGGTCAAGGGTGAGCCCGGCACCGGCAAGACCATGCTGGCCGAGGAAGTCTCTGAAGCTTTGGGGCTGCCTCTGCTGCAGTGGCACATCAAATCGACCACCAAAGCCCAGCAAGGCCTTTACGAATACGACGCCGTCAGCCGTCTTCGCGACAGTCAGCTCGGCGATGGTGGCGAACGCGTCAAACACATCGAAAACTACATCGTTC
>NZ_CALBEX010000086.1 GCF_937889215.1 uncultured Limnohabitans sp. | reverse complement strand
GTGGCGATATTTTGCGCACACCGGCTGTGTTGCCGACGGGCCGCAACATCCACGGCTTTGACCCCTTCAGAATTCCAAGCGCCATGGCCGTTCGGGATGGCAAAGTGCAAGCCCAGCTGTTGATCGACCGTCATTGTGCGGATGGCAACCCCTTGCCAGAATCGATTGCCATGGTGTTGTGGGGCAGCGACAACCTGAAGAACGAAGGCGCACCGATTGCACAGGCCTTGGCCTTGATGGGGGCCATGCCCCGCTTTGACACTTACGGCCGCATCGCCGGTGTCACGCTCATCTCCTTAGAGGAGTTGGGACGTCCTCGCATTGACGTGATCATGACCCTGTCGGGCATCTTCCGCGATCTCATGCCTCTGCAAATCAAGCTCTTGGCCGAGGCTGCTTATCTGGCGGCATCGGCAGACGAGCCGCTGGAAATGAACTGGATCCGAAAGCATGCGCTGGCCTATCAGCAAGAGCATGGCTGCACGTTGGAAACCGCTTCTTTGCGTGTTTACGGCAATGCCGAAGGTGCTTACGGCTCCAACGTCAACAACTTGGTGGAAAGCAGTCGCTGGGACGATGAAGGCGAACTGGCTGAGACTTACAAGCGCCGCAAAGGCTTTGCTTACGGCCGCACGGGACGTGCTGTTCAGCAAACAGCGCTGTTGCAATCCGCGTTGGCCGATGTGCAACTGACCTACCAAAACCTGGATTCGGTCGAGCTGGGCGTCACCACCGTGGACAACTACTTTGACACCTTGGGCGGCATCACCCAGGCGGTGAAGGTGGCCAAAGGCGGAAAAACGCCACCTGTCTACATTGGTGATCAAACCAAAGGCAATGCCGCCGTGCGCTCTTTGAAAGAGCAAGTGTCCATCGAAACCCGCACCCGCATGCTCAACCCCAAGTGGTACGAAGGCATGCTGGAGCACGGCTACGAAGGCGTGCGTCAAATTGAAGTTCACGTGACCAACACGATGGGCTGGTCTGCCACCACAGGCCAAGTGCAACCCTGGGTTTACAAGCAATTGTCTGAGACTTTCATGCTTGACCCCGCCATGCGTGATCGCTTGGCCAAACTGAATCCTACGGCCTCTGCCCGCGTGGCAAACCGTTTGATCGAAGCTTCTGAACGCAAC
>NZ_CALBEX010000085.1 GCF_937889215.1 uncultured Limnohabitans sp. | reverse complement strand
ACCAGCGACGACGGCACAGGCACGGCCTTAGCCGATGTCGCCTTCGACACCTCCTTGCAAACGGCCACCGACGCCAGCTTCAAGGTCAACGGCCTGACCGTGTCACGCAGCAGCAACACCGTCAACGATGTGATCGACGGCGTCACGCTTGAGCTTTACACCAGCACGTCAGGCGCCGCCCGCCTCGATCTGAACCGCGACACCGCGGGCATCAAAGAGAACATCCAGGGCCTGGTCGCCGCTTACAACGACTTTGAAGAAACCCTGAAAATCCTGGGCGACCGCGCCAGTGAGGTGGAAGAATTTGGCGGTGTGTTGGCCGGTGAAAGCCTGTTGCAATCGGTGCGAACTCAAGTGCGAGGCATGATCACCAGCAACTCGTCCACCCCCGGCACCACCATCAAGGCCGCCCGCGACGTAGGCCTGAGCATTGACCGCTTTGGCAAGCTCACACTCGACGAAACCAAGCTCGACACCGCTTTGCAAAACAACTTTGGCGAAGTCTCGACCATGTTCAGCGCGGGCAACAACCAAAGCATTTACAGCCCGGCCGCAGCGGGCCTGGCCGGTAGCGCCATCAACAGCATCGAAAAAATGCTGCTGTCCACAGGATTAATCGACACCCAAAGCAAAAGCGCAACCACCCAAATCGCCAAATACAAAGACGAAATGACCGCGCTAGACGACCGCATGGAAAAGCTCATGACCCGTTACATGAGCCAATTCAGCGTGATGGAAAGCATCGTGGGCAACAGCAACAGCATGCGCGAAAGCCTCAAAGGCACCTTCGAAGGCATGGCGAAAGCCTACGGCAATTGAGGCCGTCGCTCAGCGAAAACCTCGCCTCAGGCGCGCCAGCCCAATAATCTGGCCCATGCTTCAAAGGCGTGGTGAAACCTTCGGTCACTGATCAAGTCGACACCAGGCAAGTGATAGAAAAAGTTAAAAATTACAATATTGAATCTCAAGATATACAATAATTGCCTATTGAATATCTACAGGGGATACAAATGCTCGACATCAACGATGCAATCATCCTGAGCTGCGCGACGCAAGCTGGGGCCATGGCCAGCGCTGCAACCGAGCAAACGGGCTTGACACGGGTGGCCGTTTCACGGCGCATCAAAAAATTGGCCGATACGGGCTATCTGCAACGGCACGGCACGGGCACCCGGCAAACCTACAGCCTGGGCAACAAGCGTTTCTGGCTGAACGTGGATGCCATTGACGACATCGTTCGACGGGGCGGCGAAATGGTGGTGTGGGAACAGCACTTATCGGCTCTGTTGGCAGACCTGCAGCCTAACGTCAAAAATCTGGCCTACACCGCGTTCACCGAAATGCTGAACAACGCCCTCGACCATTCCAACGGGCAGCAAGTGGTGATGGGCATGCATGTTCAAAGCGGGCAACTGCAAATGTTGGTGGCAGATGACGGCGAGGGGATCTTCCGCAAAATTGCCAAAGCCGCCGACTTGTTTGACCCGCGCTTGGCCATTTTGGAGTTGGCCAAAGGCAAGTACACCACCGCGCCCTTGGGCCACTCAGGCATGGGTATTTTTGTGTCGTCGCGCATGATGGATGGCTTTTCCATCGAGTCGTGCGGTTTGAGGTTTGACCCGAATGAGGCCAGCGCCCCTTTGCCTGTTTTTGACTGGATCGATGCCAACGCACAGCTCAAACCCGCACAGGCCCAAACCGTGGTGCGCATGGCCATTGCAATGAACAGCGCCCGCACGGCCAATGATGTTTATTTCAAATATTTTGAGTCGAGTCACGTTGGCGATGCCGAGCCCGGCGAGGCTTTTCACACCACAGAAATTCCGGTTCGCTTGGCGCAACTGAGCAGCGAACTGGTGTCACGTTCGCAAGCCAAATGGGTGATGAACCGCGCCACCCAATTCAAAACCGTGATCCTCGATTTCGAAGGGGTGGTCCATGTAGGGCAGGCCTTTGTGGACGAGGTGTTCCGCGTCTTCGCCACGGCCAACCCTCATATCCGCCTTAAGACCATGGACATGAGCCCAGATGTGGCCAAGCTAGTCAGCTTGTTTGGCGGTGATCGGGCTTGACTATTTGCTTGCCGCCACAAAACGGCACCGGCAATCCAGGACTATCTGGCTGATTGCAAGGAGCATGGCGTACAACCCGAAAAGCCCGCATCAGGCAAGCTTTTCTAACGCGTTCTCCCCTGCAAAGCCCGCCTTGCGCTGGACGATCGAAAGTGGTATCGTGAGGTATTACCAATCGATACCAAATTGGAGTCTGCCATGGCTGTTGCCGCTGTTCGACCTGTAGCGATCAAGATCGACGAGAACACCAAAGCCCGCATCAGGCGCCTGGCGGATGCGTGCCAGCGTACACCTCACTGGCTGATGCGTGAAGCGATCACGCAGTATGTTGACCGTGAGGAAAAGCGGGAAGCCTTTCGCCGAGACGCCCTTCAGGCCTGGGAGGCCTTCCGCGCCACTGGTCAGCACGTGACGGCCGATCAAGCGGATGCTTGGCTGGCCCAGTTGGAGCAGGGCAACGACGTTGATCCACCTGTATGCCACAACTGATCTGGTCGCCCCAGGCCCTGCTGGATGTGCAGCGCCTCTATCGATTTCTTGCCCCCAAAAATCAGGACGCGGCCAAACGGGCCGTGGCGGCCATTCGTCAAAGCGTCAAAGTGCTGTCAATGCAGCCTGGCATGGGCAGGCCGGTAGAAGGCATGGACGACGCGTTCCGTGACTGGATCATCGATTTTGGCGACAGTGGCTATGTGGCCCGCTACCGTCCGGACGCTGAAAATGTGATTATCCTGGCGGTGCGGCATCAAAAGGAAGCCGGGTTCTGAAGTCCATGGGCGCGCTGAGCACGATGGGTGGCGTTCAACGGCATGAGCCCAAAAGTGGCCAAGCTGGTCAGACAACTCAAACCGCCGCCAACAAGCTTTCGTATGGGATGTGCAAACCCTGGTGAAGACGTTTGATCATTTGCAGACTCAGGCGGCGCTTGCGGTTCAGTACTTCGGACACGCGACCACTGGGACCAATGTAAGCCTCCAAGTCTTTGGGGGTTAGCCCCTGCTGCTCCATTCTGAATTGAATGGCATCGATCGGGTCTGCGGGGCAGATAGGGTAATGCTTCCGCTCATAAGCCTCGACGAGCGTGACCAAAACCTCCATCTCATCGGCCTCTGGGGACCCGTCAGGTGCCTGAAAAACCAGCTCCAGTCTTTGAAAGGCAACTTTCAAGTCATCGTCATTTCGGATGGGCTTAATATTCATTAACAGACTCCACGTTGATTTGGTCATACCTTGCATGGGTGCCCACAAACTTCACCCAGACGATCCCAGCTCTGTATTGCACTTCCACGACCAAGCGGTACTTGTTTCCCGCCACATTGAACACAACGCGGTTGTTGGCACATATGCTGGCATGGCTGTATTGGTCTTTGATGTTCTGAGGTGTCTTCCAATCGGCTTTGATGGCTTCATCGAACCAACTTTGCAAAGCCCCCTTGGCATCCGAAAATTCCGGTTGAATCCAAAACCTGACCAGCGAGCTTTTGGCAATCACACGCATTCCATTAACTCCCATTTTGGGAGATTCTAACACACCTTCAAAAAAAGCCACTGTGCCCATCGCCATCCGCAGGCATTGACCGGCCACCGGCAACTATTTGCCGTTTTTTTCAAAAAACCCCTCAAGTCCTGGCCGCAGCGGTCGAATCATCATGACGAAGCCCCCTAAATGGTCACCCGCTCCAGCGCTTGACCACCCGTTAGCACTGTCAGCGGGGCCGAGACAAAGGACAAGACCATGAGCAACGACATCCAACCCAGCAAGCTGCCCCCGGCCCCAGCACCTGCCGCCGTGGCCGCTGCGCAGCCCACCCGCGCTGCAGAAGCTGCCAAGCCCCAGCCGGTAGA
>NZ_CALBEX010000084.1 GCF_937889215.1 uncultured Limnohabitans sp. | reverse complement strand
CCGATCGGCAGGTGGAGTTGTATTTGCTGGGCGGCATTGCCAACGCGATCCGCCACAGCCACCCGGGTTTAGCCGCTTTGGAGAAACCACAGTTCCCTGAGTTCGGCCGCTCGCAAGCCGAGAAAGTGCGTGATGTGGCCCGCTGGTTTGACCAAACGCTGCAAAGTCAGGCTTGGATCGCAGGCGAGCGTTTCACCATTGCCGACATCACCGCCTTTTGTGCGCTGGAGTTTGCACGCGGCTTGATGAAGTTCGTGCCCGGCGACGAGGGCTTATTGGCTTTGCAGGCTTGGCGCGACCGGGTCAACGAGCGGCCCAGCGCCAAAGCCTGACCGACTTGGCGTCAAGTGCGGGCGGTGGTTTAACCGTTCGCGCTTGGAGGCTGCGCCGTCAATTCGGTGTGGGCTGATCGAGCGCTGGGGTGGTGATGGGCCCTTGGCCTGAAAAACGCTCCAGCAGCAAGTAAATCACGGGCGTGATGTACAGCGTGACCGCTTGAGACAACACCAAGCCACCCACCACGGCCAAGCCCAAGGGTTGGCGCAATTCGGCTGCTGCACCGTTCGCAATGGCGATGGGCAAAGCACCAATGGCGGCGGTCAAGGTGGTCATCATGATGGGCCTGAATCGCAGCAGTGCGGCTTGGCGAATCGCTTCTTGGGGCGTGAGGCCTTCGTTGCGTTGGGCGTCCAAGGCAAAGTCGATCATCATGATGGCGTTTTTCTTGACGATACCAATCAGCATCAGCAAGCCGATCACCGCGATGATGGTCAGGTCTTTGCCAAAAAACTGCAGCGTCACCAAGCCGCCAACCATGGCAGAGGGTAAGCCGGCCAAGATGGTCAGGGGGTGGATGTAGCTCTCATAGAGCATGCCCAGCAATATGTAAATCACCACCACCGCAGCGACCAGCAGCCAAATTTGCGAGGACTGCGAGGACTGGAATACAGCGGCATCGCCGCCATAGGTGGTCAGCACCGTGGGGGGCATCTTGAGCTTGGCCACCATGGCATCAAGGGCCTGCGTGGCTTCGCCCAGCGGCACGCCCGGTGCCAGGTTGAAGCTGACGGTGACGGCTTCGAGCTGGCCTTGGTGCTGCACACTCACCGGGCCTTGGCTGCGCGCAATGGTGGCGAATGCCGACAAGGGCACCAGGGTGCCGCTCTTGGTGCGGGCGTGGATCTTGAGCACGTCCAGCTCGGACTGTCCGCCCTCTGTGGGGACTGACAAGATCACCTGCCAGGTGCCGGCGTCGCTGTAAATGCTGCCCACTTGGCGGTCGCCATAGGCGCTGTAGAGCAAGGTGCGCAAGGCCCCCATGTCGACACCCAAGAGCTGGGCCTGGGTTTTGTCGATCTTGAGTTCGGCTTGCAGGGCTTGGTTTTCTGTGTCGCTGTTGACGTCGGTGAAGCGGTTGTCGCCCCGCATCCCGGCCATCACTTGTTCAGACCATTTGGCCAGGTCGCCGCCGCTGACGCTTTGCAGCGTGTATTGGTAGCGCGCCCGGCTGAAGCGGCCGCCAACTTGCAGGTTTTGCAGCGGCGTGAAAAACACCCGAACCCCGGCCACACTGCCGGTGGCTCTGCGCAATTCGCCAATCACGTCTTTGACCGGCAGGCGTTGGTCGCGGGGTTTGAGGGTGATGAACATCCGACCCGTGCTGCCGCCAAAGGCAATCGCGGCCATGCTGGCCACTGCGGGATTGGCCTGGGTTTTGAGGGCCACTTCGTCGATCAGGCGTTGCATGGTTTGCGGACCAGCATCTTGCGGGCCCGAAATCGTGGCCATGACTTGGCCAATGTCTTCTTCTGGAAAATAGCCTTTGGGCATGGACACGAACAACCAAGCCGTCAGGGCAAAGCTGGCCAAGGTGACCACCAACATGACCCAGCGGTGGTGCAGTGTCCAGTCCAAGGTGTTGCGGTAGCCGTTCAGTGTTTTATTGAACAGCCAGTCAAACCAGCCGGTCAAGGCCAAGGTCAAGCCCTTGTTGTGCGTCGCGTCGCTGGATTCGTGGCTCAGAAAACGGCTGCACAGCATGGGCACCAGGGTCAGCGAGACCACGGCCGAAACCAAAATGGCCAAGCCCACGATGACCGCGAACTCGTGAAACAGCAAGCCCAATGTGCCGGGCATGAAGAAGATGGGAATCAGCACCGCCACCAACGAGACCGAAATGGACACGATGGTGAAGGCGACTTCGCGGGCACCCCGCACGGCGGCATCAAACGGTTTCATGCCGTTTTCGATGTGACGCACGATGTTTTCCAGCATCACGATGGCGTCGTCGACCACCAAGCCCACCGCCAAGGTGATGCCCAGCATGGAGATGTTGTCCAGGCTGTAGTCGAAAGCATAGAGCAGTGACATCGCGCCCACCAAGGACACTGGGATGGACAAGGTGGGGATGATGGTGGCGGAGATGCGGCGCAAGAACAAAAAGATCACCAACACCACCAAGCCAATGGTCAGTGCGAGGGTGAAGTAGATGTCGGCCAAGGCTTCGCGGATGGATTCGCCACGGTCGTTGAGCGATTGCAGCGTGACGCCCTGGGGCAACTGATCGCGCAGGTTGGGCAGGGCTTTTTGAATCGCGTCGATCACCGCAATGGTGTTGGCATCGGGCTGGCGTTGCACCGCCATGATGATGGAAGGCACACCGTTGTAGCGGGCGATGCGGTTTTCGTCTTCGACCGAGTCGCGCACTTGGGCCACGTCGCGCAAATAAACCGGCACCCCGTCACGCACAGCCACGATGTGGTTGGCGAACTCTTTGGCACTGGCCAGTTGCGTATTGGCCTGGATGATGAGCGACTGGCTCTCGCCATTGACCACGCCCATGGGGGTGATGGAATTGACGGAGCGAACGCTGGTGGCGATGTCGTCCAGCGTCAGGTTGCGGGCGGCCAGGGCAATCGGGTCGGCTTTGACGCGCACGGCAAAACGGCGTGCACCGTAGATGGACACTTGGGCCACACCGTCCACCGTGGACAGAGAGGGCGAGACCAGGTTCTCGGCAAATTGCGACACGGCGGTCAGGTCAGCCGTTTCAGAACTCAGGGCCAGGATCAACACCGGGGCATCAGCGGGGTTGACCTTGCGGTAAGAAGGCAATTCCGTCATCTCGGACGGTAAGCGGCGCTGTGTGAGCAACAAAGCGGACTGCACATCGGCGGCCGCGTCGTTGATGTTTTTGTCACCGTTGAACTCCAGCGTGATCGCTGTGCGTCCGAGAGTGCTCGACGAGGTGATGGTCTTGATGCCCGAGATGGTGGAAAACTGCTTTTCCAGCGGCAAGGCCACCGACTGCGCCATGGACTCGGGGCTGGCGCCATTGAGGTTGGCCGTCACACTGATGGTGGGGGTGTCGTAGCGGGGCAGGGCAGCGACGGGGATTTTGCTCAGCGCCCAAGCGCCCAAGGCCAGCATGGCGACGTTGAGCAGCACCGTCATCACAGGACGGCGGATAAAAATTTCGGTGGCGCGCATGGCTTACTCGTGAGCGCCGGAGAGCAGGGCGGGGCCAATCACGCGCACCGTCGCACCGGGACGCACGTTTTGCCGTCCATCGACCACGATGTTTTGGCCAGCGCTCAGACCTTTGACGGCCACGCGTTCGCCAATCACGGCGAGGATGTCGACGTTTTGCGGCTTGGCTTTCTTGTCTTCGCCCACCACATACACAAAGCGCTTGTCGTTTTTCAGCATCACTGCTGCTTGGGGCACTACCGCGACTTGGGGCAGGCTGCGCGCTTGTAATTCAATGCGCACCGCGGTGCCTGGCCAGAGGTCTTGTTTGGGGTTGGGCACTTGGGCGCGCAAAGCCAGCATGCCTGTGCTGGCATTGATGCTGCTGTCAATGAAGCTCAGTTTGCCGTTGCTCGGTGGGGCTGCGTTCAAGGTGCTGGGGCTGATGCGCACTGTGGCACCGACACCGGCGGCGCGGATGGTGGCCACATTGGTTTGAGGCAGCGAGAAATCCACACCCATGGGGTCCATTTGCGTGATGGTCAGCAAAGGGGCGGCAGACACGCCGCTGGCGACCAAACTGCCAGCCACCACGTCAATGCGTCCGACGCGCCCGGCGATGGGGGCGTAGATGTTGTAGAGGCTGACTTGCAGCTCTTGTGCCTGCAGGGCAGCGCGATCGGCGCTGACCTGTTGCTTTTGTGCGGCGACTTGGGCACCGATGTTGTCTGTGGCGCTGGCAGACACAAAGGATTGGTCTTGCAAGGAGCGCGAGCGGGTGAGTTGACGCTCAAGTTCTTGCAAGTTCGATTGTGAGCGGGCCAGGTTGGCTTGGGCTTTGGCCAGGTTGGCGCGTTCGCTTCGGCTGTCCAGTTCGAACAACAGTTGCCCTTTTTTAACCATTTGGCCTTCGCGCGCATGCACGTTGGCCAGCAAGGCGGTGATTTGTGAACGCACGCCAACAGATTGCACTGGGGCGGCTGAACCAGTCGCCGACAGGTTTTGGTTGATGTCGGTCAGTTTGACTGTGAAGACACTCACCGCGGCTGGGGGCGCACTGCGGGCGCCGCCCGGCGGGCCACCGGCACCGCCCTTGGCACCTTCTCCGGGTTTGGCGGGTGCTGCGCCATTGGCAGCTGGGGCTTTGGGTTGATCGCCAGACTTGGCCTCTTGAGCGCCGGCGTGGGCAGCAACAACAAGCAGGAGTGCAGCAATGGCTGAAGCGGTCAGTCGGGTGTTCATGGCGGGTGAGGTGTGGTGGGGTGGAAGTTGCGGCCACGCCGCAACGCAGAGCATATCCAATTTGCAAGTCATTGGATGTCTCGTTGGTAAATTTGGTGTTTTGGTGGGCGCTTTGGCGATCAGCGCCAGTGGGCCCACCTGGCCTGGGGGCGATTCCCCAGGCCAGGTGGCGTTGTGTCAGCTGAACACGCCGCCGTATTCCTTGCGCAGGTCGTTCTTTTGCACCTTGCCGGTGCCGCCCACGGGCAGGGATTCCAGGAACACCACATCATCTGGCACCCACCACTTGGCCACGCGCTCGGTCAAAAACCCCAGAATTTCGTCTTTCTCGACGTTTTGGCCTGGCTTGCGCACGATGAACAGCAGCGGGCGCTCGTCCCACTTGGGGTGTTTGACGCCAATGACGGCGGCCATGGCCACAGCCGGGTGGCCCACGGCGGCGTTTTCCAGATCGATGGAGCTGATCCACTCGCCACCGGTTTTGATGACGTCTTTGGTGCGGTCGCGGATTTGCATGGTGCCTTGCGCGTCGATGGTGGCGATGTCGCCTGTGGGGAACCAGCCGTCTACCAGCGCGCTTTGCTCGGCCTTGAAGTAGCGCTCCATGATCCATTGGCCGCGCACCATCAGCTCGCCTTGGGCGCTGCCGTCGCGGGGCAGGGTGGCCCCAGTTTCATCGACGATTTTGATCTCGATGCCCGACACCGCTTTGCCTTGCTTGGCCACGATGGCGTGCTGCTCGGCGGCAGGCTTTTGGCGGTCTGCACGGCTCAAGCTGCTCATGGTGGCCACGGCGGTGGTCTCGGTCATGCCCCAGCCGTGGCGCACTTCGACGCCGTACTTGTCGACAAACTTGGCGATCAGCGCCATCGGCATGGCCGAGCCGCCCACGGCGGTGCATTTCATGTGGTTGAAACGCAGGTTGTTTTGCTCCAAATGCTGGATCAGGCCCATCCAGATCGTGGGCACGCCGGCGCTGATGGTGACCTG
>NZ_CALBEX010000083.1 GCF_937889215.1 uncultured Limnohabitans sp. | reverse complement strand
CCACCAAACGCTAGCCTTGAGCGTACTGGCCGCGCAGCCCATGGTCTTGTGTGGGTGGGTGAGGGCGGGCAGAGGGTGACGATTTTGGCGTACCCCCGCCTCATGAGGAACCCTGTGCCCGCCCTCACCCACCCACTCAACACCCGCTAAATCAACACGACACAACCTCACAGCACACACGCAAAACAAGCCATCGATAGAGGACAATCAAGCCTTCAAAAATCCGTCAAACCCCAGTGTCCCCCCACCTCCCCATCCTGCGCGAAGTTTTTGGCTACGACGCCTTTCGCGGCCCGCAGCAAGCCATCATCGACCATGTGGCCGCCGGGGGCGATGCGCTGGTGCTCATGCCCACGGGCGGGGGCAAATCGCTGTGCTACCAAATCCCGGCGATTGCACGCCAGCGGGCTGGCCACGGCATCACGGTGGTGGTGTCGCCGCTGATCGCCCTGATGCACGACCAGGTGGGTGCGCTGCACGAAGCGGGTGTCAGCGCTGCCTTCCTCAACTCCACACTCACCAGCGAAGAAGCCAGCGACATCGAACGGCGCTTGCTGCGCGGCGAGATCACCCTGCTGTACGCCGCGCCAGAGCGCGTGACCAATGGCCGCTTTCTGGCCCAGATGGATTCGCTGCGCGAGCGCGGTCTGCTGAGCCTGTTTGCCATCGACGAAGCCCATTGCGTGAGCCAGTGGGGCCACGACTTCCGGCCCGAATACCGGGGCCTGTCGGTGCTGCACGAACGCTACCCCGACGTACCCCGGGTTGCGCTCACGGCCACGGCCGATGCGCTCACGCGTGCCGACATCGTCGAGCGCCTGCAGTTGGAAAGCGCCGAGCTGTTCATCAGCAGCTTTGACCGGCCCAACATCCGCTACACCATCGTCGAGAAAAAAGACGCCAGCACCCAACTGCTGCGCTTCATCGAGCGCGAACACTCTGAAGAAGCGGGCGTGGTCTATTGCCAATCGCGCAAACGGGTGGAAGAGATCGCGGCCATGCTGTGCGAGGCGGGTGTCCATGCGCTGCCGTATCACGCGGGCTTGGACGCCGCTGTTCGCCAACGCCACCAAAACGAATTTTTGCGCGAAGAAGGCGTGGTCATGGTGGCCACCGTGGCCTTTGGCATGGGCATCGACAAGCCGGATGTGCGCTTTGTGGCGCACCTGGACATGCCCAAAAACATCGAAGGCTATTACCAGGAGACGGGCCGCGCCGGGCGCGACAGCCTGGCGTCTGACGCGTGGATGGCTTACGGCCTGCAAGACGTGGTGAACCAGCGCCGCATGATCGACGAGAGTCCGGCGGGTGAAGAGTTCAAACAGGTCATGCGGGGCAAACTCGACGCGCTGCTGGCCCTGGCCGAAGCCACCGACTGCCGCCGCGTGCGCCTGCTGAGCTACTTTGACGAAACCTACGCCAGCCAAAAAGACAACGCATCGGGCATTTACATGCCGTTTTGCGGCAACTGCGACAACTGCCTGAACCCGCCCGAAGTGTGGGACGGCACCGACGCAGCGCGCAAACTGCTGTCCACCGTTTACCGCACCCAACAAACCAGCGGGCACAACTTTGGCGCTGGCCACACCATGGACATTGTGCGCGGCAAAAAAACCGACAAAGTGGTGCAACGCGGCCACGAAAGCATCAGCACCTTTGGCCTTGGGGCCGACTACAGCGAACAACAACTGCGCGCCGTGATGCGCCAGCTGATCGCGATTGGGGCGCTGCATGTGCACACCGAAGACGGATTCAGCACCTTGCACCTGACCGAAGCCTCACGCGCCGTGCTCAAAGGCGAAGTGCCCGTGCAACTGCGCGAAAGCACCAGCCAACGCAGCGATAAAAAGAACCGGTCACGCAATGCCCCATCACCCGCTGCCGCCAATCTGGGGCAGGACGCGATGGTGCGCTACATCAACCTCAAGGCCTGGCGCGCAGAAGTGGCCAAGGAACACAACTTGCCCGCGTATGTGATCTTCCACGATGCAACGCTGGCGGCGATTGCCGAAAGCGCCCCGCAAAGCTTGCGCGACCTGCAAGGCATCAGCGGACTGGGTGTGAAAAAGCTCGAGGCCTATGGCGCGCAGGTGCTGCGGGTGTGCAACGGGGCCGCTTGAAGCGCATCAAACCTCTCCGTCCTGATAGCCAGCTTCTCGCTGGTGGCGAATGCGGGCCACGATGACTCGGTCTTGGGCATCGTCCCATGCATAGCGCGCCAGATAGCCGCTGCGCCTGCGAGAGATGATCAGTTCACGCAAAACACCTTCCACCGGGCGGCCAATGCCGGGTTGATGCGTCAACACTTGCAAGGCATCCAAGATGAAATCGAGCAACTCCCCAGCCAAGGGATCTTCGGACTCGTACAAAAAAGTTTCCAGGCGCACCAAATCTTGGAATGCCGCTGGGCTCAGAAATACGGTGCTCACACCTCAGCCCATTTTTTTCGGTTTCAAAGGTGCGGGCGGCGCTCTCTTGCCCTGACGATGTTCTTTGAGTTCAGAAAAATAGAGACGGACATCGTCCAGCGCATGACCTTTTCCGCTGGCCTTCATGACAGCCAGCGCATCGGCCGAGTCTTGTGCAAATGTTTGCCGCAAGCGCTTGCGCTGCGCGGCATCGGACAGCGTACTCACCATATATGCATGCAAACTCATGCCCATTTGCTGGGCATCCTCCTCAAGCTCCAACTTGAGCGCGCTGGGCAATTTAAGGCTGGTGGGGATGTTGGCTAAGCCAGTGGCAGAAGTGGCGCTCATGACAGACTCCGTTTCTTAGGGTAGTCAGAAGTGACTACCCTAAGTGATTTTATACAGCTGGCTTCAGCGCCAGTTGCTCACTCCACCACAATCGCCCCCCGCCGAATCTGGTCGCGCTCCAGGCTTTCAAACAGCGCTTTGAAGTTGCCTTCGCCAAAGCCTTCGTCGGCTTTGCGCTGGATGAATTCAAAGAACACCGGGCCCAGCAGGGTTTGGCTGAAGATTTGCAGCAGCAATCGCTTCTCACCATTGGCGGTGGAGCCGTCCATCAAGATGCCTCGCGCTTGCAATTCGGGCACCGGCTCGCCGTGGCCCGGCAGGCGCTCTTCGAGCATCTCGTAATAGATGTCGTTGGGCGCGGTCATCAGTGGGATGCCCGCCATCTGCAGCGCATCCACGCTTTTCAAAATATCGTCGGTCAGCAGCGCAATGTGCTGGATGCCTTCGCCGTTGAACTGCATCAAGAATTCTTCGATCTGGCCACCGGTCTTGCCCGATTCTTCGTTCAGCGGGATGCGG
>NZ_CALBEX010000082.1 GCF_937889215.1 uncultured Limnohabitans sp. | reverse complement strand
CAGAACACCGGCCGCATGCTGGCCAAGTGCCATCCATTGCTCACCTTTGAAGTACTCGCGCCCGTCAACCTTCCCTTTGAGGCCTTGCGGGTTCCACATGGTGGCCACCTCTTGCCAGTTGTCCACTGGCACCGGATACTGAAAAGCACAATCGACAACAGAGCATTCGTTTCGGTAAGTTGGCGAGTATTCGCCCGGTAGGGCCTTGGCGTTTTGAAGCGGCGTCATCAACGTGGCAAACACAATGCTGTTGGCCAGCAAGGTGCACACAGCACGTTTGAAGGTGCGGGTAAAGTTAATGAGGGGTGTCATGTGCGTTCCTGCGGGTGAAGTGCTTGTAGGTAGGGCTGATGTTTAGGTTTAATCGGCGAGGCAAGAGGTGGCATCGATGCGGATAGCACCTTCCCCTTTACCGGCAACAATGGTGCGCATAAAGATGGTGTTTTGGCCCGCACGTAAGTACGGACGTAAGTCAATATTTAGCCCGATTCCCCATCCGAGAGGATGGTTTTTCGTAACGGATTGAACCCTGCGTTCAGGTCGCTGCCGCCAAGGCTGCATTGAACGTTGCGCTTGGGCACATGATGACTTCAAGCTTTTCCTGTGACGGATGAAAGTAACCACCGATATCGACAGGGTGACCTTGTACCTCGGTGAGTTCAGTCACAATTTTCTTTTCTTGTTCCGTCAGTGTTTGGGCCAGCGACGTGAACTTGGCTTGCAGAGCCAAATCATCGGTCTGAGCCGCCAATTCCTGGGCCCAGTACAGGGCCAAGTAAAACTGGCTGCCGCGGTTGTCCAGTTGTCCAGTTTTGGGCGATGGATTTTTGTTGTTGTCCAACAATTTCCCAGTCGCTGCGTCCAAGGTTTTGGCCAACACTTTGGATTTTTGGTTGCTGGTCTTGATGCCCAGATCTTCCAATGACACGGCCAAGGCGAGGAATTCACCTAACGAGTCCCAGCGCAAGTGGTTTTCTTCTACCAGTTGCTGCACATGCTTCGGTGCCGAGCCGCCCGCTCCGGTTTCGTACATACCGCCGCCCGCCATCAAAGGCACGATCGACAGCATCTTGGCCGAGGTGCCCAGTTCCATGATCGGGAACAAGTCGGTCAGGTAGTCGCGCAGAATGTTGCCGGTGGCGCTGATGGTGTCCAGCCCACGCACCACGCGCTCCAAGGTGTAACGCATGGCACGCACCTGGCTCATGATCTGAATCTCCAGACCGGCCGTGTTGTGCTCATGCAGGTACATCTTGACCTTGGTGATGAGTTGGGCTTCGTGCGGGCGGTACTGGTCGAGCCAGAACACCACGGGCATGCCAGAGTTGCGTGCGCGTGTGACGGCCAGCTTGACCCAGTCGCGTATGGCTGCGTCTTTGACCTGGCACATGCGCCAGATGTCGCCTTCCTCCACATCTTGCGACAACAGCACTTCGCCGGTGTTGAGGTCAGTGATGTTGGCCACGCCGTCTTCGGTGATTTCAAACGTCTTGTCGTGGGAGCCGTATTCTTCGGCTTGCTGCGCCATCAGGCCCACATTGGGCACAGTGCCCATGGTTTTGGGGTCGAATGCGCCGTGCCATTTGCAGAAGTTGATCATCTCCATGTAAATGCGGGCAAAGGTTGACTCGGGCATCACGGCTTTGACGTCTTTCAAGCGGCCGTCAGCTCCCCACATCTTGCCGCCGTTGCGGATCATGGCGGGCATGGAGGCGTCCACGATCACGTCGTTGGGCGAATGGAAGTTGGTGATACCTTTGGCCGAATCGACCATGGCCAGCTCGGGGCGGCCTTCGTGGCAGGCGTGCAGGTCGCGCTTGATTTCGTCTTGCTTGGATTGCGGCAAAGTGGCGATCTTGTTGTACAGATCGGCCATGCCGTTGTTCACGTTGACACCCAATTCTTCAAACAATTTGGCGTGTTTTTCAAAAGCATCTTTGTAGAAAATCTTGACGCAGTGACCGAACACGATGGGGTGTGACACCTTCATCATGGTGGCCTTGACGTGCAGCGAGAACATCACGCCAGTTTTGTGCGCGTCTTCAATTTCTTGTTCGTAGAACTCGAGCAAAGCTTTTTTGCTCATGAACATGCTGTCGATGACTTCACGGTCAAGCAAAGCCACCTTGGGCTTGAGGATGATGGTCTTGCCGCTCGTGGTGATCAATTCCATCTTCACTTCGCGGGGGCGATCGAGCGTCATGGATTTTTCGCCATGGTAGAAATCGCCAGCGTGCATGTGCGAGACGTGCGAGCGCGAAGCTTGGCTCCAATCGGCCATACTGTGCGGGTTTTTACGTGCAAATTCTTTGACAGCACGGGGAGCGCGGCGGTCTGAGTTGCCTTCGCGCAGCACCGGGTTCACGGCCGAGCCAATGCACTTGGCGTAGCGTGCCTTGATGGCTTTTTCTTCGTCGGAGCTGGGGTTTTCCGGGTAATCCGGCAGCGCATAACCCTTGCTTTGTAATTCTTTGATGGCCAACATCAGTTGTCCCAATGAGGCACTGATGTTGGGCAGTTTGATGATGTTGGTGTCGGGCCGCAAAGTCAGCTTGCCCAGCAGGGAAAGGTTGTCCGGCACTTGTTGTTCTGGTTTCAGGTGCTCTGGGAACTCTCCCAATATGCGGCCTGCCAAAGAAATGTCACGGGTTTCGATGTCGATTCCGGCAGGCTTTGTGAACGTCCGAATGATGGGCAAAAATGATGCCGTGGCCAACAAAGGCGCTTCATCCGTCAAGGTGTAAATGATTTTGGAGGTGGCTGCAGGGGTGGTCATCGTGGTACTGATTTTTACAGGATGAAATAGAAGATCACTATCTTAAACCACGCATCCCTGAAGTGGACCCCAAAGTCGGGACAGACTTGATGG
>NZ_CALBEX010000081.1 GCF_937889215.1 uncultured Limnohabitans sp. | reverse complement strand
AGGCTGTCCATGGCGGCGGTTTTTTTGCGCACCGACAACACCAGGCCGAGGGCGGTGGCCCAGCGGCTGAAGCGGGCCATGGGCGTGTCGGGAAGTTTGTAAACGGCCTGGGTTCGGATGCCGCCCCAAAAATGGGCCAAATCGTCCAGTCCGCTCAGGCCATCCATGGCCTTGCTTGCCAAAAAAGTGGCGTTCAAAGCCCCCGCCGATGTGCCTGTCAGCACCTGAAAAGGAAAGTTCTGTGTGGCATCGCGCCGGCCCAGCAGATGCCCAATTTCTGCCAGCGCACCGGCTTGGTAGGCTGTTCGGGCGCCACCGCCCATCAAAACCAGGCCATGGGTGGGGCGGGCGCCAGTGGCACGGGTGGCGTCGGTCAAGGTGTCAATGTGCATGGTGCAGTGAAGTTCGGGCTGTGGGTGTTAGATTCAGACGATTCAATCCTATTGTTCCATGACACCCACACTGACCCCACGGCGTGAACGCTGGCTGCTTTTCACGCTGGCAGGCATCCAGTTCACCCACATCCTGGACTTCATGATCATGATGCCGCTGGGGCCGCAGTTCACGGCCCTGTTTGGCATCAGCAACGCCCAGTTTGGCCTGCTGGTCTCGGCCTACACCTTATCGGCCGGTGTGTCCGGCCTGATGGCTTCTACCTACATCGACCGCTTCAGCCGCAAGCAGTTGCTGCTCACCATGTACCCCCTGTTTGGCTTGGCCACACTGGCTTGCGGCTTGGCACCAGACTATGTCTGGTTGATGGTGGCGCGGGTAGGGGCGGGCTTGTTTGGGGGAGTTTTGTCGGCGCTGGCGCAAACCATCGTGGCCGATGTGGTGCCTTTTGAACGCCGAGGCCGTGCCATGAGCGTGGTGATGACCTCGTTTTCTGTGTCGACCGTCGCTGGGGTGCCCTTGGGCTTGTTTTTGGCAGCCCAGTTGAACTGGCATGCCCCGTTCTTTGGTATCGCCTTGCTGGTGGGCCTGCTGTCGCTGGGGGCTTGGAAAACCCTGCCCCGGCTGGACGCGCATTTGCACCATCCTGAGCGCACCAGCGTCTGGCGGGGCATTGGTCAGGTGCTGTCTGAGGTGAACCATCTCAAGGCCTTCGGGGTGTCCGGCTTGATGATGTTTGCCGGTTTCACGGTCATTCCGTACATCACGATTTACCTGCAGTCCAACGCCGGCATGTTGACCGATGAGGTGCCTTGGATTTACCTGTGTGGTGGCCTGGCCACCTTGCTCAGTGCACGTTATTTTGGCCGGTTGACCGACCGGGTAGGCAAAGTGCAAGTGTTTCAGCGCCTGGCGCTGTTGCTGGTGTTGCCATTGATGGCCACCACGCTTTCGCAGGGCTTGCCACTTTGGGGGCTGCTGCTGATCTCCACCTTGCTGTTCACTGTGATGAGTGGCCGCATGATTCCCGGCATGGCCATGGTTTCATCGGCCGTTGAGCCGCGATTGCGCGGCACTTTCATGACCCTCAATTCGGCCGTGCAGTCGGCATCCATGGGATTGGCGGCTTTGGTCGGGGGTTTGATCATCGGACGCGACGCCCAAGGACAGCTGAGCTTTTACTGGCTGGCGGGCTTGTTGGGTGTGTGTGCCAGTTTGCTGAGCGCTTGGCTGGCGGGCCGCTTGCGTTTGCATGGGGCCAGCGTGCCGCCTAAAAGCACAGCCTAAACGACCAGCCTAAAAAGCCAAATTGCTGGACGGGCCTATCTGAACTATGCCTAGTTTCAAATCGGACGATAGCACCTAAATGCGGTTTAGGGTGCATTTTGGCGAGACTTTTCGGGTTTAGTTCAGGGCGTATTGCTTTTCGGTTCAGGGCGGCGCATAGTGGGGTTGAACCACCCGGCAGGTGGTTCGGGAGCTCCGCTTCAGCGGGGCTTTTACTACCCTGAATCTATGGAGGCGACGACTATGAATTTAACAATCAGCGGACACCATCTGGAAGTGACCCCGGCCTTGCGTCAGTACGTCACGGGGAAACTAGACCGCATCACCCGACATTTTGACCAGGTGGTCGACATGAAAGTGCTGCTGACTGTCGAGAAGCAAAAAGAAAAAGAAAAGCGCCAACGCGCCGAGTGCAACATCCGCGTCAAAGGCAATGACCTCTTTGCCGAAAGCGCTCACGAGGACTTGTACGCCGCCGTGGACGACCTTGTGGACAAACTCGATCGCCAGGTGGTCAAACACAAGGACCGCCTCACCGACCATCACCACAGTGCCCCTAAGCGGATGATGTGATTATTTCTTTGAAAACCCTAAGGGGCCGCTGCATGCGGCCCTTTTTGATGGCGCACGTTTCAAGCGTGGTCAAGTGGCAGCAATACCTCGTCTGGCATGGTCCGGGTACTTTTAAGGCCTGTTTTCAGTTCGGGTGCATAATCCGGCCTCGACCATGAACCGACTCTCATCCATATTGCCTGTTGCCCAAGTTCTTGTGGGGGTGGAAGCCACCAGCAAGAAACGTGCATTCGAAGAAGCCGGACTTCTCTTTGAGAATCTGCATGGCTTGTCGCGTGCCCTGGTCACCGATAGCCTGTTTGCCCGTGAGCGCCTCGGCTCCACTGGCCTCGGGCACGGGGTGGCCATCCCGCATGGCCGCATCAAAGGCCTGAAATCCCCAATGGCCGCTGTTTTTCAGTTGGCTCAGCCGATTGGTTTCGATGCGCCAGATGAGCAACCGGTCAATTTGTTGATCTTCTTGCTGGTCCCCGAGGCTGCCACGCAAAAACACTTGGAAATTTTGTCTGAGATTGCCGAGTTGCTCAGCGACACGGTCTTGCGTGAGAACATCAAAAGCAGCACGGCCCAAACAGGCCTGCACCAATTGATTGCCCAATGGCAGTCGGCCCAAACCGTCTGACCCGCATGCGCAAGGCGCCCAAGCGATGAAGCCGACCGTCATCAGCGCCGACGTTTTGTTCGAAGACCACCGCAACCAGCTCAAATGGCAGTGGCTGGCGGGACTGGGAGCCTCAGAGCGGCGTTTTGACGAAGTGGCGGTGCGCGAGGCCCGCTCGGGTGCCGATCTGGTGGGCTACCTCAATTACATACACCCGTACCGGGTTCAAATTTTGGGTCCGCGTGAAGTGGCCTACCTGACGGATGCCTCTCCCGAGGACTGCGCACGCCGCACCGCCCGCATCGTGACTTTGGAGCCACCGGTGTTGGTGCTGGCCGACGGCCAGGTCGCCCCTGAGGCTTTGATGGCCATGTGCGAACGGGCCCAAATTCCGATGTTCTTGACCGATCAGTCCTCGGCGTTTGTCATTGATGTGCTGCGCGCTTACCTGTCCAAACACTTCGCCGACCGCACCACCATGCATGGCGTGTTCATGGACATCTTGGGCATGGGGGTGCTGATTACGGGCGAGTCCGGGCTGGGCAAGAGCGAGTTGGGCCTGGAGTTGATCTCGCGTGGCAACGGTTTGGTGGCCGACGATGCCGTGGATTTGTACCGCATCAACCAGACCACCATCGAAGCGCGTTGCCCCGACCTGCTGCAAAATTTGCTGGAGGTGCGCGGCATTGGCTTGCTCGATATTCGGGCTATTTTTGGTGAAACCGCGGTGCGCCGAAAAATGCGGCTCAAGCTGATCGTGCACCTGGTGCGCCGTGAAACCATGGAGCGCGATTATGAGCGCTTACCTTCCGAACCCTTGACCCAAGATGTGCTGGGCATCCCGGTCCAAAAGGTGGTCATTCAGGTCATGGCCGGCCGCAACATCGCGGTACTGGTTGAGGCGGCCGTGCGCAACACCATTTTGCAAATGCGCGGGATCGACACCTACCAAGCGTTCATTGACCGCCAGCGCAGCGCCATGGGCTGACCGCTTCTTCGCCTTTCAGCGTGCGGGGCGGTGAGGGCAGGGGTTTTGGGTGCAGTGGGCGTACAAACTCAGGGCATGGTCGGCGATCACAAAGCCCTTGGCCTGGGCCACAGCCTGCTGCCTTGACTCGATCTCCGCGTCGTAAAACTCTTCCACCCTGCCGCAGTCCAAGCACACCATGTGGTCGTGGTGCTGTCCTTCGTTCAATTCGTACACCGATTTGCCACTTTCAAAGTGGTTGCGGCTCAGGATGCCCGCTTGTTCAAACTGGGTCAAAACCCGGTAAACAGTGGCCAGACCGATGTCGGCGTTCTCATGGAGCAGGTGTCGAAACACATCTTCGGCCGTCATGTGGCGCATTTGGCCGCTCTGAAAAACTTCAAGGATTTTCAGTCGGGGCAAAGTGGCTTTCAGGCCATTGTTTTTCAGTTCGTCGATCTGGCTCATAGGCTTTGGGGGTTCGGTCGGGGGCAGGGGCTCTTGCGCTAAGCTGCCGCTACAATGACCCGATCATATCGGCACGCCCTCAAACATGACAGCTTTCCTGACTTTCCGTTTCTCTGGCCGCTGGCTCGTTGCGCTTTTGGTGGGCGCGAGTCTGGCAGGCTGCGGCAGCTTCCCCGGTGGCTTGAGTCGAGACACTTTCCAGCCCTATGTGCCCGAGGTGGTGCAAGGCAACTTTGTGTCCAAAGAGCAGCGGCAGGCCCTGCGGCCTGGCATGCCTCGCGCCCAAGTCCGCGAGGTTTTGGGCACACCCTTGGTGGCCAGTTTGTTCCATGCCGAGCGTTGGGATTACGCGTTCAGCATCCAGCGCCAAGGCGTGGCACCACAGAATCTCCGGCTCACGGTTTACTTCAAAGGCGATGTGTTGGACCAAGTGGAAAGCGATGTCTTGCCCAGCGAGGCCGAGTTTGCCGGTCGCTTGGTGCGGCCACAGTCGGTGGGCAAGTTGCCCCTGCTGCAGGCCAGTGAAGAAGACCTGATGAAGTTCGCCCCTCCACCCGCCACCGACCAGCCACCTGTTCCGGCCGCAGCTTTGCCGCGTCAGTACCCGCCGCTGGAGCCTGCGACGCCTTGAGTCTACAGGGCCGAGGCCCGTTTTCCCGGTGACCCCAGAACCGACGCCACTTCCAACCAGTCAAAGTCAAGCCATGACCTCACAGAACCTTTTGCCCATCAGTGTTGCGGGTGCCTCCGGCCGCATGGGCCACATGCTGATCGAAGCCATTTTGGCGTCTGACGATTGCCGATTGGCGGGGGCTTTGGACCTTGCGGCCAGCCCTGCGCTCGGTCAAGATGCCGGGGCTGCTTTGGGGCGTGTCACTGGCGCGGCGGTGACGGCTGACCTGTACGCGGGCCTGCAAGATGCGTCCTGCCTGATCGACTTCACCCGCCCTGAAGGCACCATGGCGCACCTGAAAGTTTGCCGAGCGCTGGGGGTCAAAGCCGTGATTGGCACCACGGGCTTCGACGATGCGCAAAAAGCCGAAATCAACGAGATCGCCCGCGACATCGCTATCGTGATGGCGCCCAATATGAGCGTGGGCGTGAACGTGACCCTCAAGCTCTTGCAAATGGCTGCGCAAGCCATGTCCACCGGTTACGACATCGAGATCATCGAAGCCCACCACCGCCACAAGGTAGATGCGCCCTCGGGGACTGCCCTCAAGATGGGCGAGGTCATCGCAGAGGCCATCGGGCGTGATTTGAAAGACTGTGCTGTTTATGAGCGCTACGGCCACACCGGCGAGCGCGACCCGTCCACCATTGGTTTTTCGACCATTCGCGGCGGCGATATCGTGGGCGACCATACCGTGTTGTTCGCCGGCATTGGCGAGCGCATCGAGGTGACGCACAAGTCCTCTAGCCGCGCCACTTATGCCCAAGGCAGCTTGCGCGCTGTGCGTTTCTTGGCTGGGCAAGAGCGCGGCTTGTTTGACATGTTTGACGTGTTGAACTTGCGCTGACGCATTTTCCTGCCTTGTGGCCATCCATGGCGCCTTTCGCCTTGCCCTGCTGCACAGCCCAGGTGGCCGGGCTGAAATGACCGATCCGCGCCATCGCTCAGGGTGATCAGCCTTTGCATTTGCCCCGGCCAGGGCTGCCGTCTTTCCAAGAGCGGTTCGGTCCCAGCCCCTACAATTTAGCCCTATGCAAGACAAGTACAACCACCTCGAAGTCGAACCCGCAGCGCAGTCCCGCTGGACCGCCCGCGATGCCTACCGCGTCACCGAAGACGCCAGCAAAAAGAAGTTTTACGCCTGCTCCATGCTGCCGTACCCCAGCGGCAAGCTGCACATGGGCCATGTGCGCAACTACACCATCAACGACATGCTCACGCGCAGCCTGCGCATGAAGGGCTTCAACGTCCTGATGCCCATGGGCTGGGACGCGTTTGGTCTGCCCGCCGAAAACGCCGCCTTGAAGAATGGCGTGCCCCCGGCCAAATGGACGTACGAAAACATCGCGTACATGAAAAAGCAGATGCAGGCCATGGGCCTGGCCATCGACTGGTCACGCGAAGTCGCCACCTGCGACCCGACCTATTACAAGTGGAACCAGTGGCTGTTTTTGAAGATGCTGGAAAAAGGCATCGCCTACCGCAAGACCCAGGTCGTGAACTGGGACCCGGTGGACCAGACCGTGCTGGCCAACGAGCAAGTGATTGACGGCAAAGGCTGGCGCACGGGCGCGCCGGTCGAAAAGCGCGAAATTCCGGGCTACTACCTGAACATCACCGCTTACGCCCAAGAACTGCTGGACCATGTGCAGATCGGCAACGACAAGGCCACGCTGAACGGCTGGCCCGACAAAGTGCGCCTGATGCAGGAAAACTGGATTGGCAAGAGCGAAGGCGTGCGCTTTGCGTTCCCGCACGACATCAAAGGTGCAGACGGCCAGCTGATCGGCGACGGCAAGATGTACGTCTTCACCACTCGAGCCGACACCATCATGGGTGTGACGTTTTGTGCGGTGGCGGCTGAGCATCCTCTGGCGCTGCATGCTGCGGCAAGCAACCCCGCTTTGGCGGCGTTTTTGGAAGAGTGCAATAGCGGCGGCACGACCGAGGCCGAAATGGCCACGCAAGAGAAAAAGGGGATGGCCACGGGCCTGTTCGTGACGCACCCTATCACGGGTGCGCAAGTTGAAGTGTGGGTCGGTAACTATGTGCTGATGAGCTACGGTGACGGCGCGGTGATGGGCGTGCCGGCACACGACGAGCGCGACTTTGCGTTTGCCTTGAAATACGCCTTGCCGATCAAGCAAGTCGTCGCTCAGCGTGGGGCGGCCTTGTCGTTGCCTGCGTCGGGCGCCTCAGACGCAAGCTCAACATCGTTGCCCAACGCAGGCAACGCCAAGGCCTCTGAGGTCTTCGATGCAACCGCATGGTCCGAGTGGTATGCCACCAAAGACGGTGTCTGCGTCAATTCCGGCGAATTCGATGGCCTGAGCCAGAAGGCCGCCGTCTCCAAAGTTGCCGAGTTATTGGCCGCCAAAGACTTGGGCGAAAAGAAAACCACCTGGCGTTTGCGCGACTGGGGTGTGAGCCGCCAGCGCTACTGGGGTACACCCATCCCGATCATCCATTGCGACGAACACGGTGCGGTGCCGGTGCCCGAAAAAGACCTGCCCGTGGTGTTGCCGCAAGACTGTATCCCTGACGGCTCGGGCAACCCGCTGCACAAGCACGAAGGTTTCCACGCAGGCGTGACCTGCCCCGTGTGCGGCAAACCTGCCCGCCGCGAGACCGACACCATGGACACCTTTGTGGATTCGTCTTGGTACTTCATGCGCTATTGCGACCCGACCAAGGCCGACGGCATGGTGGGCGAGGGCGCGGATTATTGGATGCGTGACCAACAGTTGGCCACGGGCGGCAGCGGCATGGACCAGTACATCGGCGGTATCGAGCACGCCATCCTGCACTTGTTGTATGCGCGCTTTTGGACCAAGGTCATGCGCGATCTGGGCTTGGTCAAGGTCGACGAGCCCTTCAGCAAGCTGCTCACGCAGGGCATGGTGCTCAACCACATCTACTCGCGCCGCACCGCCAAGGGCGGCAAGGACTACTTTTGGCCGCATGATGTGGAGCATGTGCTCGACGAGACCGGCAAAGTGGTGGGCGCCAAGCTCAAGAACGCAGCCGACAGCGGCGATGGCCGCTTGCCTGTGGGCACGGCCATCGACTACGAGGGCGTGGGCACCATGTCCAAGTCCAAGAACAACGGCGTCGACCCGCAAGACCTGATCGAGCGCTACGGCGCTGACACGGCCCGCCTGTACACCATGTTCACCGCGCCGCCTGAGGTGACGCTGGAGTGGAACGACTCGGCCGTGGAAGGCAGTTACCGCTTCTTGCGCCGGGTTTGGAACTTCGCGTTCAAGCACAACGAGCTGCTGCGCTCGGCCACCGGCCAGGACCTGAGCCAGGCCGCTTTGGGCGATGCGGCCAAAGCCTTGCGCCGCGAGATGCACCTGGTGCTCAAGCAAGTGGGTTACGACTACGAGCGCATGCAGTACAACACCGTGGTGTCCGGTTGCATGAAGTTGCTCAACGCGCTGGAAGACTTCAAGTCCGATGGCAGCTCAGGAGATACAGCCGCCTTGTGCGAAGGTGTGTCGCTTTTGATGCGCATGCTCTACCCCGCCTGCCCGCACATCACCGACGAAATCTGGCAGCAACTGGGTTTTGCCCAGGCCGTGGGCGAGTTGCTGGATGCCCCTTGGCCTGAGGTAGACGAGTCCGCTTTGGTGCGTGACCAGATCGAACTGATGCTGCAGATCAATGGCAAGCTGCGCGGTGCCATTTCGGTGCCCGCATCGGCAGACAAGGCGCAGATCGAAGCGGCCGCGCTGGCCAGCGAAGCCTTTGTCAAGCAAGCCGCTGGCGCTGCGCCCAAGAAGGTCATCGTGGTGCCAGGTCGTTTGGTCAACGTGGTGCTCTGAGCGCGCCCACCCCATGCACGCAGTCACCTCATGAACACTTCCCGCCGACAGCTTGGGCAAACACTGACAGGGCTGTGCTTCGCCGCAGGCTTGTCTGCGTGTGGTTTTCAGCTGCGTGGCAACGGCCAGTACCCCTTCCAGACGCTTTACGCGAACTTCTCAAGCACCTCTTCTTTGGGGGTCGAGTTGCGTCGCAATTTGCTGGGGACGGGGCGCATCGAGTTGTTGCAAGAGCCTCAGCAGATGGCCCAGGCCGATGCCATTCTCGATATCCTGAGCGAAAACCGGGAGCAGGCGGTGGTGGGTGTGAATGCCTCAGGCCAAGTGCGTGAACTGCAACTGCGTTTGCGTGTGAAGTTTCGTCTGCGCACGCCGCAAGGCCTGAATTTGATTGAACCCGTCGAACTGGCGCAGCAACGCGACCTGAGTTTCACCGAAACCGCAGCGTTGTCCAAGGAAATCGAGCAAGCCACCATGTACCGAGACATGCAGACCGATATCGTGCAGCAGATCATGCGGCGACTGTCGGCGGTCAAGCCCCGAGCTGCGGCGACGGCCAAATCCTGAGCCTCCCCATGCAACTGGCCCTGCCCCAGCTCGGTGCGCACTTGCAAAAAGGCTTGCGCAGTCTGTACGTCTTGCATGGCGACGAACCGCTGATGCAGCAAGAAGCGGCCGATGCCATCCGCGCTGCCGCCCGCGCTCAGGGCTACACCGAGCGCAGCGTGCACACCGTGTCGGGCGCGCATTTTGACTGGAGCGAGGTGCTGGCCGCAGGCGGCTCGCTCAGCTTGTTTGCCGACAAACAAATTCTGGAAGTGCGCATTCCTTCGGGCAAGCCGGGCAAAGAAGGCAGCGTCGCGATCCAGCAATTGGCCGCTTCTGCCCAAGACAACGACAGCACACTGACCTTGGTCATGCTTCCGCGATTGGACGCGGCAACCCGCAAAGGGGCTTGGTTTAGTGCGCTGGAAAACGGGGGGGTGTCGATCCAGATGGACCCTGTTGATCGCAACGCGTTGCCCCAATGGATTGCCCAACGCCTGCAGCAGCAAGACCAACGGGTGGTGGCCGGTGAAGAGGGGCAGCGCACCTTGCAGTTCTTTGCCGACCGGATTGAAGGCAACTTGTTGGCAGCGCACCAAGAAATTCAAAAGCTGGGCCTGTTGCACCCACCCGGCGAACTCAGTCAGGCGCAAGTGGCGGCAGCCGTGGTCAACGTGGCGCGTTACGACGTGTTCAAACTGTCCGAGTCCGTCTTGTCGGGCCAGGTGTCACGGGTGCAGCGCATGCTCGATGGCTTGCAGGCCGAGGGCGAAGCCGCTGTCTTGGTGCATTACACCTTGGCCGAAGACATCCGCGCCTTGAAGCGCGTCAAGGATGCCATGTTGGCCGGTAAACCTTTGCCCATGGCCTTGCGCGAGCAGCGGGTGTGGGGGCCGCGCGAGCGCTTGTTTGAGCGCGTGCTGCCCCGCATGACCGAATCCCGCCTGAATGGGTTGCTGCAAGCCGCCCACCAGGTGGACGGCATTGTCAAAGGCCTGAAAGTGCCTGACTGGCCCACCGACCCCTGGCAGGCATTGCAGCGATTGGCGGTGCGTTTCTCTCGTTTTTGCTCGGTACGCTGAAGCTTGGGCGCATCTGCGAAAATGTCCACATGACTGATCTGAACACCGCCGCTCACATGCAGGCTCTGGGCCAGCAGGCCAAACAGGCCTCGGCCTTGATGGCCAAAGCCTCTGCGGCTAACAAAAACAAAGCCCTGCGCCATTTGGCCGCCCTGTTGCGCGACAACACCGACGCCTTGCAGCTGGACAACGCCAAAGACTTGGCCCGGGCCCGCGCTGCTGGGCTGGCCGAGCCGATGGTGGACCGCCTCAAGCTCAGCCCTCAAGTGCTGGAAACTTGCGCCCAGGGCTGTGAGCAATTGGCGGCGATGTCCGATGTGATCGGCGAAATCGTGGGCATGAAGCAAGTGCCCAGCGGTATCCTTGTGGGTCAGATGCGGGTGCCGATTGGCGTATTTGGCATGATTTTCGAGAGTCGCCCCAACGTGACCATCGAAGCGGCCAGCCTGTCCATCAAAAGCGGCAATGCCTGCATCCTGCGCGGCGGCTCCGAGGCGATTGAATCGAACAAGGCCTTGGCCCGTCTGGTGCAGCAAGCCCTGACCGACAGCGGCCTGCCAGTCGATGCCGTGCAACTGGTGCAAACCACCGACCGCGCCGCCGTGGGGCAGCTCATCACCATGCCGCAGTTTGTGGACGTGGTCATTCCGCGGGGCGGCAAGGGCTTGATTGAGCGCATCAGCGCCGAGGCCAAAGTGCCTGTCATCAAGCACTTGGACGGCAACTGTCACACCTATGTGGACGACCCTTGCGACGTCGACATGGCCGTGAAAGTGGCTGACAACGCCAAAACCCAAAAATACAGCCCTTGCAATGCCAGTGAAAGCCTGCTGGTGGCGCAAGGCGTGGCGGCCGAATTTTTACCCAAAATCGGCGCAATTTATGCGGCCAAAGGCGTAGAAATGCGCTGCTGCCCCCGGGCTAAAGCCCTGTTGAGCGGTGTTGTCGGGGCCAAACTGCTGGACGCCACCGAGCAAGACTGGTTTGAGGAATACCTGGCGCCCATCATCAGTGTCAAAGTTGTTGCAGGTGTGGACGAAGCGATTGCTCAC
>NZ_CALBEX010000080.1 GCF_937889215.1 uncultured Limnohabitans sp. | reverse complement strand
GTCATGGTGGCCCGCGCCGATGGCACCCTGGCCGCCGATGTGCGTCCCTTGATTCGTTTGTCCGTGACGGTGATTGCCGAGCAAAACGGCCGCCGCGAAGTGGGCAGTGCCGGCGGCGGTGGCCGCTTTGGCTTGGCTTATTTTGACGACGCCATGGTCGAGAGCTATGTGCAAGAAGCCGTGTCGGCCGCGCTAATCAACCTCGAAGCCCGCCCTGCGCCTGCGGGTGAGATGATGGTGGTGCTCGGCAACGGCTGGCCCGGGGTGTTGTTGCACGAGGCGGTGGGCCATGGTTTGGAAGGTGACTTCAACCGCAAGGGCTCCAGCTCCTTCAGTGGCCGCATTGGTCAGCGCGTCGCGGCCAAGGGGGTTACCGTGCTGGACGATGGCACCATGGCCGACCGCCGTGGCTCGCTCAATGTGGACGACGAAGGCCATGCCAGCCAAAAAAATGTGCTGATCGAAGACGGCATCTTGCGCGGCTACATCCAGGATTCGATGAACGCCCGCCTCATGGGCGTCAAGCCCACGGGCAACGGCCGCCGCGAAAGCTACGCCCATGTGCCCATGCCGCGCATGACCAACACCTACATGCTGGGCGGTGACAAGAGCGCCGAAGAGATCGTGGCCAGCATCAAAAAGGGCTTGTACGCCACCAACTTCGCGGGCGGCCAGGTGGACATCACCAGCGGCAAATTCGTGTTCTCGGCCAGCCAAGCCTACTGGGTGGAAAACGGCAAGATCCAATACCCCGTCAAAGGCGCAACCTTGATCGGCAGCGGCCCCGAGTCGCTCAAGAAGATCAGCATGATTGGCAACGACATGAAACTCGACTCGGGCGTGGGCACCTGCGGCAAAGAAGGCCAGAGTGTGCCGGTGGGCGTTGGTCAGCCTACCTTGCGCATCGATGGCCTGACGGTGGGTGGCACCGCCTGAACCTGAAACCTGACGCCCCCAAAGGCCCTCCGGGTTTGTCCCCGGATCGGACTGTCAGGAACTGTCATCCAGCTGTGCTACATTGAACCCCATGTCTTTGCGCACCGCTTTTTACTTTTTTTATTTTTGGTTCTCAGTCCCCGGCGGACGAGAGGCGAGCGCATAAGCACCCGAACATCTCGATACACACCGCCGGAGCCTCACAGCCCGGCGGTTTTTTTTGACTTTTTTTCAATTTTCAGGAGCCCACGATGAATGCCAAAACCACCGCCCCCGACAGCGCGTATCCGAATGCAGCAGACCGCACCGGCCAGACGGACAACGAACGCATCAAGGACATCACCGTGCTCCCGCCACCCGAACACTTGATCCGTTTTTTCCCGATCGCCGGCACGGCGTCGGAAGCCTTGATCGCCCAAACCCGCAAATCGATCGCCAGCATTGTGCACGGCCAAGACGATCGCTTGCTCGTCATCATTGGCCCTTGCTCGATCCACGACCCGGCCGCAGCCCTTGACTACGCCCGCCGCCTCAAGCCCTTGCGCGAGAAGTACGCTGACACGCTGGAAATTGTGATGCGCGTGTACTTCGAAAAGCCCCGCACCACCGTGGGTTGGAAGGGCTTGATCAACGACCCTTACTTGGACGAGAGTTTTCGCATCGACGAAGGCCTGCGCATTGCCCGCCAGTTGCTGATCGAGATCAACCGCCAAGGCCTGCCCGCAGGCAGCGAGTTCCTCGACGTGATCTCGCCCCAGTACATTGGCGACCTGATCAGCTGGGGTGCCATCGGCGCGCGCACCACCGAAAGCCAAGTGCACCGCGAATTGGCCTCGGGCCTGTCGGCCCCCATTGGCTTCAAGAACGGCACCGACGGCAACATCAAGATCGCGACCGACGCGATCCAGGCGGCTGCCCGTGGTCACCACTTTTTGTCGGTGCATAAAAACGGTCAGGTCGCCATCGTGCAGACCCAAGGCAACAAGGATTGCCACGTCATCCTGCGCGGCGGCAAAGCCCCCAACTACGATGCTCAGAGTGTGGCCGCCGCCTGCAAAGACTTGGAGGCCGCCAAGCTCCCCGCCACCTTGATGGTCGACTGCAGCCACGCCAACAGCAGTAAGAATCACGAGCGCCAGATCGACGTGGCCAAAGACATTGCTGCGCAAATCAGCGGAGGGTCACGTCAGGTGTTCGGTGTCATGGTTGAGAGCCATCTCTTGGGTGGCGCTCAAAAATTCACGCCCGGCAAAGACGACATGACGAAACTGACCTATGGCCAGAGCATCACCGACGCCTGCATTGGCTGGGACGACAGCGAAGCCGTTTTGCAAGTGCTGTCCGATGCAGTGAAGGCGCGCCGCGCAGGCTGAGGCGTGCTTGATTTTCAGGTCGGTACCCTAAGCTCCGATGGTCATCAATTCGTGCGGCGAGGGTCCGACGCGAGGTGGTCAACAAACTGAATGTCGGACCTGAAGGCTCCGACCTACGGGAGCCGTGTGTTTGTCGGGCCTTCGGGTCCGACACAGGGACCCCCGCAAAGGCGCAAGCCGCTGCCCCGTGGGTGCCGTGTGTTTGTAGGTCGGTGCCTTCAGGTCCGACAACGGGACTTCGGCAAAGGCGCAAGCCTCTGCCCCGCGGGTGCCGTGTGTTTGTCGGGGCCTTCAGGTCCGACGCAGGGACCTTGGCACCGTTCAAGCCGCTGCCCCA
>NZ_CALBEX010000079.1 GCF_937889215.1 uncultured Limnohabitans sp. | reverse complement strand
CCGTGGTGCGCGGTTATCTGGCCGGCAGCGGCTGGAAGGAGTATCAAGACAACCAGGCCGTGTGCGGTGTGCAGCTGCCCGCAGGTCTGAAGAACGCCAGCCGCTTGCCCGAGCCCATTTACACGCCCGCAGCCAAAGCGGCGGTGGGCGAGCACGACGAAAACATCACCTTCGAGCAAACCGTGGCCATGATCGGCGTCGACCTGGCTACCCGCATCCGGGACATCAGCATCCAGCTCTACAAAGCAGCGCGTGACATCGCAGTCGCCAAGGGCATCATCATTGCCGACACCAAGTTTGAGTTTGGCCTGGACGCCGATGGCACCTTGGTGCTGATGGACGAGGTGCTGACGCCCGATTCATCGCGTTATTGGCCCACAGACTCTTATGAACACAGCTTTGTGCAAGGCGTCAATCCGCCCAGCTACGACAAGCAGTTCTTGCGCGACTGGTTGGAAACCGCCCAGATCAACGGCAAACCTTGGGACAAAACCCCGCCAGCGCCGCGTTTGCCGCAAGAGGTGATCGAGAAAACAGCAGCCAAGTACGAAGAGGCGATGAAGAAGCTGATGGCGTGAGCCTCAGCGCACTGCGAACACCAAACGAACAAAAAAAAGGCGCTGCATGGCAGCGCCTTTGACTTGAGGCAAGCGGATTCAGCCTGCGAAGGCCAAAAGTGTCATGGTATCCAGCAGCAAAGTGGTGCCGGCCACCAACAAGCTGGCGCTGGCGACCAGACGGCCACGCGGGTGCAGGCAGGCGGCCCAGAACGTGACCAGGCAAACCATCTCCAAGCTGCCGCGCATCCAAAGGTAGCGGCTGTTGCCCATCCAGTCGGCGGCTTCGGGGCTCATGAGCACGGCATACAGGAAAACACCCTTGACCAGCCAAATCGCCGCGCCAAAATGGGTGGATGCCAGGTTGGCCAGTTGGCTGCGGGTGGATGCGTCCGTGCGCACAGGCGCACCGCCGAGCAGGCATTGCAGCTCTTCAGGGGTGATCAGGGGCTCGGCGCGCGACATGGTTCAAAATGAGTTCAAAAGTAATGGTTCAATTCTAGGGTGCATCCACCCGAAAACGCTGTGACAGGCCCCGCCTACCGGGCCAAAACCGGTAAATGTCTGTAACGACAAGTATTACATTGGGTGCTTTGTGCGCCCTGACCCGAGGTACGAATGACGCTTTTTCGCCCTGCCACTCCCTTGATGGTGCGTTACGCCCACTACCACCGCGATCGCCGCAACATCGCCACCCACTTGGTGGGCATCCCATTGATCATTTTGGCCATCGGCGTGTTGCTGTTGGGCCCGACCTGGCTTGTGGCGGGATACACCTTGACGCTGGCCTGGGCCCTGTGGGGCATCACCAGCCTTTGGTACCTGACCCGGAGCAACGCCTTGCTGGGTGTGGCCACATCGGTGGTCAATGGCGTGCTGATCGCGGCCGCCCATGAGGTGCCGCCTCTGGCGCAAGCCTTGGGGCTTGCGGTTTGGCAGGCGGGCTTGGGCCTGTTCTTCATGGGCTGGGTGTTGCAGTTCATTGGCCACTATTTCGAGGGCCGCAAACCCGCTTTCGTGGACGATGTGGTGGGCCTGTTGGTGGGGCCGATGTTCGTGGTGGGCGAGATGCTCATGGGCTTGGGCTTGCTGCAAAAAATGCGCATGGACATTGAGCGCCAAGCGGGCGCCACCCGCTGAGCCTGTTGGCACCGCAGTCGTGAAAAAGCCACGGCCTTTGCAGGTTGGCACATTCAGGTCTGACGTTCAGGTCCAACGTTCAGGGCCCTGGCACAGCCTCACGTTGGGGCTGAAGCCGCCGACCTGCAAAGCGACATGCCATCCATTCAAACGACAGCCTGTCGCATGAAGCATCGGGCCATGGGTGCGCCGTGGGGTTTCAGTTGAGCGCCATGCTCAGCTTGCGCCGGTAGCTGGAAATCATGGCCAACAGCGGGTCTTCTTGCAGCGCGGCTTTGCCCATCAACTCAATGCCACCTGCCGATTTGCCGGTCGCGTCTTGTGCCGAGGTTTTGGGCGGGGTCATCAGTTCCAGCAAGGCGATGTAGGTTTTGCGAGGCGCTTCGTTGTCCCAAGTTTTGTCGCGCATGATGATTTCCAGCAGTTCGTCCATGGCCAGTTCCCACTGGCCTGCTGCAATCAGCAGGCGACTTTTGGCAAAGCGGGTGTCGAAGTCGCGCTTATTTTGGGCAATGTGCTCGTCAAATTGGGCCAACTCCCAATCGCCACGCGGGTCGGTGGTGACAAATTCAAGGGCCTGAATCCATTGGGCTTGGGCTTCAAAACGCAAGGGCACAGGAAAGCGCGCCAAGGTTGGGGCCAGCAAGGCCGAGGCTTCGGCCAGCTCGCCGTGGCCGATCACCAGCTTGATCAAATCAAAGCGGGCATCGTCGTTGCCGGGGTCGGTGGCCAGGGCCTGTTCCAAAGCGGCGCGGGCACTTTGCTCGTCGCCCGCTTGCAGGTGCTGCTGTGCTGCTTCGGCGATGGCTTGGGCTTGCAGCGCGCCTTCAGGGGGCAGGTGCTTGTCCAGGAACTGCTTGACCTGGCCTTCGGGCAAAGCGCCCATGAAGCCGTCAACCGGCTGGCCGTTCATCAGCAACACGCAGGTTGGAATACTTTTGATGCCAAAGGCCTGGGCCAGTTGCTGTTCCTGGTCGGAGTCGATCTTGACCAGCTTGAAGCGACCTTCGTAAGCGGTTTCGACTTTTTCGAGCACGGGGCCCAGCGACTTGCAGGGGCCGCACCATGGGGCCCAAAAGTCCACCAGCACAGGCGTGCTCATGGAGGCTTCAATCACCTCTGCTTCAAAATTTTGTATCGTGACGTCCATCATGGCGGGCAGTGTTCCGGGTTGTGTTTCGGCTCCGAGCGGAGCGAAACCTTAAAATTCGACATTGATCACGAAAAGCACCCAATGACTCAAGCGCTCATCGGCGTCGTCATGGGTTCCAGCTCCGACTGGGACACCATGCAGCACGCAGTCCAGATTCTCCAACAGTTTGGCATCCCTCACGACGCCCGCGTGGTTTCGGCCCACAGAATGCCGGACGATATGTTTGCTTATGCACAAAGCGCGGCCGAGCGGGGCCTGCAGGCCATCATCGCAGGCGCGGGCGGCGCAGCGCATTTGCCGGGCATGATCGCGGCCAAAACCGTTGTGCCGGTGCTGGGTGTGCCGGTGCAGACCAAGGCGCTGTCGGGTGTGGATTCGCTGCACAGCATTGTGCAAATGCCCAAAGGCGTGCCGGTCGCCACCTTTGCGATTGGTGCCGCTGGTGCGGCCAATGCGGCCTTGTTTGCGGTGGCCATGCTGGCCAACCACGACCCCGCACTGCGCCAAAAGCTCGAAGCTTTCCGTGCCGAGCAGACCGCTGCTGCGCGGGCCATGACCCTTCCACCCGTGGGGGCCGCATGAGCCGCGCCGTGTTGCCAGGGGCCATGGTCAATGGCCAGCCCGCCACTTTGGGCGTGATGGGCGGCGGGCAATTGGGCCGCATGTTCGTGCACGCGGCACAGGCCATGGGCTACTTCACGGCCGTGCTCGACCCCGACGCCGCCAGCCCTGCTGGGCTGGTGAGTCACCACCACATCCAGACCGATTACCTGGATGAGCAGGGCTTGGCCCAGCTGATGCAGCGCTGCGCGGCCATCACCACCGAATTTGAAAACGTGCCTGCACCGGCGCTCATGACCCTGGGCGCGCACCGCCCTGTGGCCCCGGCTGCCGAGTCGGTGGCCATTGCGCAAGACCGCGCCGCAGAGAAGGCCCACTTTGTGCGCTGCGGTGTGCCGGTCGCGCCGCATGCCGTGATCGAGACCGCCGCGCAGTTGGCGGCTGTGGGCGATGATTTGCTGCCCGGCATCTTGAAGACCTCGCGCATGGGCTACGACGGCAAGGGCCAGATCCGCGTGAAGACCCGCGAAGCATTGGCGGCGGCTTGGGCTGAGCTGAAAAACGTGCCCTGCGTGCTCGAAAAAATGCTGCCGCTGCAGGCCGAGTGCTCGGTCATCGTGGCGCGTGGGGCCGATGGGCAGATGGTGAATTTTCCGGTGCAACTGAACCTGCACCGCGACGGCATTTTGGCCGTGACCAGCGTTTACGAAGGTGCCGTGCCAGCCGATGAGGCTGCGCAAGCTGTGGCCGCGACCCGCGCGATTGCCGAAGGTTTGAATTACGTGGGCGTGCTGTGCGTGGAGTTTTTTCTGCTCGAAGGCGGCCAGCTGGTCGTGAACGAAATGGCCCCGCGCCCGCACAACAGCGGCCACTACACCATGAACGCCTGTGACCAGTCGCAGTTCGAGCTGCAGGTGCGCACGCTGGCGGGTTTGCCGCTCACCCAGCCGCGTCAGCATTCCCCGGCCATCATGCTCAACCTGCTGGGCGATCTGTGGCCCGAAGTCACGCCCACAGGCAAAGGCCCGACCAGCCCCGCCTGGGCTCAGGTGCTGGCGTTGCCCGGCACGCATTTGCACCTTTACGGCAAGTTGTCGGCCCGACCCGGCCGCAAGATGGGGCATCTGAACATCACCGGTGCCAGCCCTGAGGCCGTTCGCGCCACTGCCTTGCAAGCGGCGGCCTTGCTTGGCATCGAAGCGTTTTAAAGACCGCCATGATCCTGAGTGCCTCCCAGGCTGCCATCACGCAGGCTGCACAAGCTTTGTGTGACGGCCAATTGGTCGG
>NZ_CALBEX010000078.1 GCF_937889215.1 uncultured Limnohabitans sp. | reverse complement strand
AGCCTTCACGGTGTTCGCACTGTGGTTGGCTGGCCTGCACAGCGCGCAAGCCGTCACCGTGCTCGACGACCGTCAGCAAAAAGTACAGATTGCCCACGCCCCGCAACGCATTGTGAGTTTGTTGCCCTCGCTCACTGAAACCGTTTGCGCGCTCAATCAGTGCCACAAACTGGTGGGCTTGGACCGTTATTCCAACTGGCCTGAGTCCGTCAAATCGGTGCCGCGTGTGGGCGGTGGGTTGGACCCCAACATCGAAAGCATCGTTGCACTCAAGCCCGATTTGGTCTTGCTGGCAGGCTCCACCCGGGGCGCGGACCGCTTGCAGGCGTTGGGCCTGACGGTGTTGCGCCTGGAGCCCAACAACCATGCCGACGCGCAGCGCGTGTGGCGCACCGTGGGTCAGGCCCTGCATGTGCCCATGGTGGACAGTGAGCGCGCGTGGCAAAACATTCAGGCAGACATGCAGGCAGCGGTGCAATCGCTCAGCCCCGCAGCGCGTGGGCAGCGGGTTTATTTGGAGGTCAGCCCTGCGCCCTATGGTGCGAGTGAATCGTCCTTCATGGGCGAGACGCTCAGCCGCATGGGCGTGGGCAACATCTTGCCCGCTTCCATGGGGCCGTTTCCGCAGGTCAACCCTGAATGGGTGGTGCGGTCCCAGCCAGATGTGATCATGGCCGGCGACAGCAGCCGCGCCAGCATGCTGCAGCGCCCGGGCTGGTCAGGCTTGGCGGCCATGCAAGGCCAGCGCTTGTGCGTGCTCAAGCCCAGCGAATCCGACATGCTGATGCGCGCAGGGCCGCGCATGGCCGAGGGGGCGTGGCTGATGGCCGGTTGTCTGAACCGCGCGGCAGCCACGCTCGATGCGGCCGGGAACAAAACACCCATCGGGGTGCCGCGATGAGCGCCCACGCAGCCGCTGGCCGCTGGGCACTGGGGTTGCTGGCCGTGGGCGTGGCCGTGACTTTGCTGGGCACGGCCGCAGGCAGCCAAGGCTGGCAGGCTTGGTGGTCTGTGGGTGCGGATGCCGTGTCGCGCCAGATCGTGTGGGACATTCGTTTGCCGCGCAGCCTGGGCGCTTGGTTGGGCGGGGCTTTGCTGGGTCTGGCGGGGGCGGTGGCGCAAGGGCTGTTTCGCAACCCCTTGGCCGATCCGTATTTGCTCGGCAGTGCCTCGGGCGCTTCGCTGGGCGTGGGCATTTATTGGAGTGTGTGGGGCGGCAGCGCTTGGGCCTTGAGCGGCTGGCTGGGCTTGGGGCTGACAGGCGCGGCCTTTTTGGGAGCGGTGCTGGCGGTGGTGCTGACCTTGCTTTTGGCCCGCGGTGTGCAGCAGACGCTGCGCCTCTTGTTGGCCGGGGTGGTGGTGGGCGTGGTGCTGGGGGCGGTCACTTCATTGATATCGCTGTTGCAGCCGCAGGTCTTGCAAGCCATGCAGGGCTTCATGCTGGGCTCAACCGCCTTTGTGAGCTGGAGCGCGTGCGCCACATTGGCGGCGGTGCTGGCACTGTGCCTGGCGCTGGCTGGGGCCTTTGCCCGGGTGCTCGACGCCTTGAGCTTGGGCGAATCCACCGCGCAAAGTTTGGGTGTGCCCTTGCCGCTGGCGCGGGGGGTGTTGGTCGGGGTGATTTCATTGGCCACGGGGGCGGCGGTGGCGCAGATCGGGCTGGTGGCTTTTGTCGGCCTGGCCGCGCCGCATTTGGTGCGGTCCTTGGTGCGCTGCACCCACGCTTGGCGCTTGCTCTTGTCAGCCCTCATGGGCGGGGCCTTGTTGGTGCTGGCCGACGTCTCGGCCCGCGTGCTGTTGGCACCACAAGAGCTGCCCGTGGGCGTGCTCACGGCGGTGCTGGGTGGGGGCTATTTGCTGTGGCGCGTCTACCGCGAAGCAGACACCGGGGGGCGTGCATGAGCTTGGCGCTGCAAACCCATCAACTGTGCGCCTCGCTGGGCGGACGCCGCGTGCTGGACCACATCGACCTGAATATCTCAGCCGGGCGCTGGACGTGTGTGGTCGGCCCTAACGGGGCGGGCAAATCGAGCTTGCTCAAAGCCTTGGCGGGTTTGCTGCCGCACACCGGCCAAGTGCTGTGGCAAGGTCAGTCCCTGAACGCCTTGTCGCGCTCGCAGCGAGCGCGCCAGTTGTCTTGGCTGGGGCAGGGCGAAGCCAGCACATTGGATTTGCGCGTGTGGGATGTGGCCATGCTTGGCCGCCTGCCGCACCAAGCTTGGTGGGGCGCGCCCACGGCCCAAGATGTGCAGATGTGTGAAGCCGCGCTCAAAGCCACACAGGTTTGGGATTGGCGTGAACGCACGCTGGGCGAGTTGTCGGGCGGCGAGCGTCAGCGCGTGCTGCTGGCCCGCGCCATGGCGTGCAACGCGCCCACCTTGCTGATGGACGAGCCACTGGCCAACCTGGACCCACCGCACCAAGTGGACTGGCTGGAGCAAGTGCACTGCTTGCTGGACCTGGGCACTACGGTGGTCAGCGTGTTGCATGAAATTGGCATGGCCCTGCACGCCGACGACATCGTCGTCATGCGTGAAGGCCAAGTGGTGCACCACGGTGCGGGCGCAGATGCCGCCACCCATGCCGCCATTGAAGCGGTGTTCGGGCACCGCATCCGCATCCATGCGCTGGACGGGCAATGGGTGGTGCTGCCCCGCACCGCCTGAGCAGCAGGTCTCAATCGGTTGGTTTTTTACTTTTTGCCGGGGTTTTTGCCGGGGCTTTTTTGCCAGCCGCTTGGCTGGGGCTGGCACTTTCCAAAAACATCAAGGTGTCGACGTGGCCCATGAACCGGTTCAGGTAGTCCGGTGAAATGTCGCGCATCCAGCCCAAGGAACGCAGCACCAACATGTGCGAGTTGATGGGCCCCGCATTTTGCGGCGCTTCGGCCAGGGCTTGCGTGATTTGTTTTTGCACGCGGATGTGCCCGAGTTGGTGGCGAAATTTTTGAATCCTTGGGCTTTCCGTGCGCCACGAGCGGGACGAATCGGCGGCGTGTCCGCCGCGTTGGCTGGCCAGCGTTTGCAGCAAGCCCTGCAAAGGCGACACAGCCACAGGGTGGGGCGACGGGGAATCGGCCACCGTTGCGGCGCTCAGCCGGGCCTGCACACGCTGCACTGCGCGCTGCAGCTTGCCGTGCAGCAGCCCGTGCACCGTTCCTGTGTGCTCTTGTGCGCGTTCGGCCAAGCGTCGGCAATGGTGCCAGCCCAGTGGATCGCGCAGCTCGGCATCAACAGCCCTCAAGGCTTCGAGCAGTGAGTTAATCGACGCGTTGGACTCGGGCATCATGGCTGAGGGCTGTTGGCCGGACCTGTGTTGCCAGCTTTGGGCACGGGGGCCATTTCCACGCGGCGGTTTTGGGCGCGGGCTTGGGCGTTCGCGTTGGGCACCAGCGGTTGCTCTTGGCCAAATGCAGCTGCAAACAGCAAAGCAGGCGGCATGCCTTCTTCGATCAAGGTGCGGGTCACCGTCAGTGCCCGCTGGGCCGAGAGTTCCCAGTTGTCCGCAAATTGGCGGTTCTGCCGAGTGATGGACAAATCGTCTGTGAAGCCACTGACCATCAGCATTTCGTCTCGGCTTTGCAGGTAGTTGCGCAGTGGCTGAACCAAACTTTGGAGCAGTTGTCGGCCTTGCGGTTCGAGTTGGTCGGAGTTCAAGCCAAACAGCAGCTTGCCGCTGATGCCAATGCGGCCGTTGTAGACCGTGATGCGCCCGCTCGCCAAAGGCGCGGCCAAAGCCTTCTCCAGCGAGATGCGCTTTTGCTCTTCGATTTGCCGCTTTTGAACCTCAGTCTCCAGTTTGGAGGCCATGTCCAGTTGCGCGGCCATCACGCCGACCAGCAGCAGCACAAACGCGCCCAGCAGGCCCGTCATCAGGTCGGCAAATGAGATCCAGGTGGGCGATGTGGACTCGACATCGGCATCGTGCTCCAGCATCAGACAGCACCCTCGTGGCTCAGGTCGGTGCGCCGCTGCAACGCTTCGAGCACGTCTTTTTGGCTGTCGATGCTCAGGTCAATGATCTCGCGGGCCTGGGCCACGTAATAGGCCAGTTGCTCGTCGCTGCGCGTCATCGATTTGTCCATGGCTTGTTCGATGCGCTGCAGCTGGGCCATGAGCTTGTCATTGGTCTGGCTGAAGGCGCCCACCGCTAAGGCCAGGCTCTCGCCCAGGCTGGCCACATCCACCGCACTGGCCGTGACCTGGGCCGCGATGTCGCCAAGCTTGCCGGTTTCGGCGCTGATGTGTTGTTGGAACTCGCCGCTGGTTTGTGCCAGTGAGGCCCGGCTGGAAACGAGCAGCGCATCGATCACGCTGCGCTGCTCGGTCGAGGCGTGGTTGATCGCGTCAAGCAAGGTGCTGAGCGTGCTCAGGATGCGTGTGCGCTCTTCGAGCAAGGCGTTGTCTCGCGCCACACTCACCGAAATTTCCTGGCGCAGTTGGCCAATCACTTCAGCTGCCGCCTTGGGCGCTTGCGAGGCGGTTTCGATCAAGCGGGTGATGGGCGCTTCCAGCGCTGTGCCCAAACTGCTCAGGTGCGTTGTCACGGTGCTTTGCAGCTCGGCCAGGCGGGCCACGGCGGCTTGGCCGCGTTCGTCTTCGGCATCGCGCAGGGCCGACAGCTCTTGGCGCAGCAGGGCCGACAAGGCCTCGGCCCGCTGGCTGTGTTGTTCAGCCCATTGGGCCTCGGCGGCGATGCGTGTTTGCACCAGCGCTTCGCTGCTGGCCAGCAAACGGGCGATGTCGGCCAGGGTTTGTGTGGCCTGGGCTTGGGTGTGGTGGCTGATGTCTTGCGCGGTGCGGGCCAGCGTGTCGCAAACGGTTTGTTGCTGCGCCAAGGTTTGTGTGCCCGAGGCTTGCCACTGGCTGTGCAGCGCATCGGCCATCTGTTGCAGCGCGGTTTGCCAGCTGCCCAGGCGCTGTTCGTCGGCCAGGGTGTGCTGGGCCAGTTGCTCGGACTGGGCGCTGCCCACTTGCGCCACCAAGGCTTGGGCGCTGCGTTCAAAGTTTTGGCTGAACGTCTCCAGCGTCTGGCCCACACGGTCGGTCATGCGGGTGCTGTTTTGTTCGTGCAGGCTGAGTGTTTGGGCGCTGGTTTGCGCCAGCGTGGCGGCCGTGGCGCTCATTTGGGTTTGCATTTCGGCCAATTGCTGCTGCGTGTTGTGCAGCAGGCCTGCGTTCAGGTTTTGCGCTTGTTCGGCCAGTTGCGCCATGGTGGCTTGCACCACGGGGCGAATGCCTTCGCTGGCCAGTTGCAGGCTTTGGCTCAGGCTGGTGCGCAGCGACTGGTCCACCGACTGCGCCAGGCCCGTGTAGGCGCTGTGCACTTCTAGCTGAAAGCTGTGTTGGTTGGCCAGCAGTTGGGTGTTGAG
>NZ_CALBEX010000077.1 GCF_937889215.1 uncultured Limnohabitans sp. | reverse complement strand
GCCGATGTGTTCGGGGTGCGGTGCAAGGCGCAGCGTCCAGTGCTGGCTGTTGCCTGCCAGTTCCACAGTCCACAATCCGTTGAGCGAGTCAGGTTTGCTGTCGGTTGGACAGCCATCTTGCCCCGGTGGGGTGCTGCAAGCGGCCAAGCTCCATGCCAGCAGCAAGGCCGCGGCCGTGCGCCACGGGTGTTGACGGGTGTGCTTCGTGGTCATCATGGTTGTGCCGCCTGTGCAGCGGCTGCATTGGCCGCCCGTTGGGCAAATTCGGCCCGCAAGGCCTTGAGTTTTTCGCGGGGATTTTCTTGGGTGGTGTTCTCGTCCAGCCGCATCTCGGCAATGAAACGGCTGGGCAGGGCGGCCACGGTTTCGCGGCCTTTTTTGCGACGCCGGGTCCAGCTCACGGCCAAGCTGCGCTGGGCGCGGGTGATGCCCACGTACATCAGGCGGCGCTCTTCTTGCAGGCGCAACAAAATGCCCTCTTGGCTGGCCCCTTCGGTGCTGTCGTCACCCAGCTTGAAGGGCAGCAGTCCCTCGTTCACACCCACCAGCATCACATGCGGCCACTCCAAACCCTTGGACGCGTGCAGGGTGGACAGGGTCACCACGTTTTGGTCTTTTTCGCGCTCGCTCAGGGTGGAGATCAGCGAGATGGTTTGCGCCACATCCAGCAGATTTTTGATTTCGCTGGTTTGGGCTCCGGTGGCGTCTTCGATCTCGCCGCCGCAGCGCCCAGCCATCCAGTCGCAAAACTCCAGCACATTGGTCCAGCGGGCCGAGGCCACTTTTTCGTTGTCTTCGCCGTCGTACAGGTGCGACTCGTAACCAATCTCTTTGAGCCATTCCAGCAAAAACGCCAAGGCCGCGTCTTTGCCCAAGGTCAGGCGGGCGCGGTGCTCTAAGTCGTTGATGTAGCGGCCAAACTCGTGCAGCCCCGTCACGCCCCGTGCCGGCACCGCACTGGGCAAGCTGCCCGCAAACAAAGCCTCAAACAAACTCAGCTTGTACTGGGTGGCAAAAGTGCCCAACTGGCCCAAGGTCTGGTGGCCAATGCCGCGCTTGGGGCTGGTGATGGCGCGCAAAAAGGCCGGGTCGTCGTCGTTGTTGATCCACAGGCGAAACCAGGCGCACAGGTCTTTGATTTCGGCTTTGTCAAAAAAGCTCTGCCCGCCTGAGACCTTGTAGGGAATGTTGGCGCGGCGCAGGGCCTGCTCAAACGGCCTGGCCATGTGGTTGGCCCGGTACAAAATCGCAAAGTCCTTGAACTCGCGGTGTTTCGATTCAAGCGAATGTCCGCTGCGAATGGATTGGATGCGGGCAACCGCCCGGTCGGCCTCGTGTTCTTCGTTCACCGCGTCCACCACCCGCACGGGCTCGCCCTCGCCCAGTTCAGAGAACAGGGTTTTGGGGTAGAGCTTGGGGTTGGGCTCGATGACGTGGTTGGCCGCCCGCAAGATGGCGGAGGTGG
>NZ_CALBEX010000076.1 GCF_937889215.1 uncultured Limnohabitans sp. | reverse complement strand
ACGCTCATCAATTCAGCAGCCAAGTGGCCCGAGCTACCGGCACCGGGTGTGCCATGGTTGAACTTGTTGGGATCGTTTCGCGCCTGCTGCACCAGCTCGCTCAGGGAGTTGATGCCCAAACCAGGATGGACTGTGACCACATTGGAGACCTCGGCCACCTCGACCACCGGCACCAGGTCGCGCATGGTGTTGTAGGGCAATGATGCGTAAAGCGCCTGGTTGGTCACCAACGGCAAGCCGTTGATGAGCAGCGTGTGACCGTCAGGGGCAGCTTTGGCCACAAAGTCATTGCCGATGTTGGTGCCGGCCCCGGGCTTTTGCTCGACGATGACCGACTGACCCAGCGCCGGGCCCAACCGTTGGGCCATTGCTCGCGCAAACACATCGGCGCTGCCCACCAAAGCGGGCACCACAATGCGTACCGTCTTGGTCGGAAAAGCCTGGCCTTGGGCCAAAGCGGGCAAGCCTGCACAAAACAGACCTAGGCTGGCAGTAGAAACGAGTAATTCACGACGACGCATAGACCCATCCTTTCGGTGATAAGTGAACAAAGAAATTGACGAAAGCGTTGCGCATGCCCGTCAGTGAAGTTCCATCAAGGAACCAAACCCAGCTTTTTTGTCCTTGAGCCCCTGAGCCCGCAAAGCGTGCCAGTAGGTGGCGGTGTTGATCGCGATGACAGGTTTGCCCAGAAAAAGCTCCGCCGCCGCGGCTAGGCGAATCATGGACAGATTGGTGCCCACCTGAACGATCGCGTCCACATCGTCTCCATCAAGCTGCAAGATCGCCTGACGGCACATCTCTTCAGTGCTGTGGGCGATCTGCACCGGACTGGGACGACGCAAACACAGATCGCGCACCACGGTGAAGCCGCAGTCTTCGTAAAAACGACGTACCTGGGCATTGGCCACTTCAAAGTAAGGGGACATAAAGGCGATACGCTTGGCTTTGTAAACGTTCAAAGCCGCCTCGGTCGCAAAGGAGCCACAGGACACGCCCACCTGGGCCCTGTCTTGCATCATCTTGAGATAGTTACCGGCACCTTGACGACCGTTCCAGAAGGTGGCCGCAGACATGCCCATCACCAAGTAATCCATTTCGCAACTGCGCAAGACATCCACAGCGTCCATGGTCGCCTGGTTGATGCTGTTGACCAATTTGAGAAAGCTGGCATCGTCCGTGACCGGGTCATTGGGGATCGCGATGCGGCTGTAATGGTTGGTCACGCCCACCGGCCTCAGGTCATCGAAGTCCGGTTGAACGATCGTGTTGGTCGAGGGCCCCAAGGTGCCCATTTTTTTTCGGTATCCGGGGTGGTCCATGGATCAGATGCAAGCCCTGGCGGCCTGGTGTTGTGTGATGAACTCATCGCGCGTCATCACGTCGGCATATTTTTGTTGCATGTCGAAAAGGTTTGCTGCATGCGGCTCCACGGCACGATCACCCACGCAGTCCGAGATCACCAGGGTGCGCAGGTTGTGCTGCATGGCATCAACCACACTGGCACGCACGCATCCACTGGTGGTGCAACCTGTGATGACGGCTGTATCGACCCCACGCTGCAACAACCACCCTGCTAGCCCGGTCTCAAAGAATGCTGAAGCAGACTGCTTTCGGATCACCCATTCACCTGCTTGGGGTTCGAGTTGTGGCACGATCTGCGAGGCGTGCGCCTCTTCTGTAAGCTTTTGCAAGGGCGGCACGCGAAGGGCAAAAATATTGACGTCCGCACCATCGCTTGAAAAGACCACGCGCGTGTGAACGATCGGCAAGCCATGCGTCCGAAAATAAGCCAGCAAGGCCACTGTATGGTCTGCGGAGGCCTGGATGTGGGGCCCCCCCAATTGATCGACATCAACAAAGCCATTGACAAAGTCCACCAAAATCAATGCGCACTTGCGCCCGATGCCGCTGGTGCCTCCCAAGCCTTGGTGCCGATAAATGGTGGATTTGTCCAAGCTGATATCAATCCTGCGGGTCACTTTGAGCGTGGCTTTGGTCAAAAGCCTGCACCCAATCGAAGCCCATGATTTGGGAAAATTGACCGAAATCATG
>NZ_CALBEX010000075.1 GCF_937889215.1 uncultured Limnohabitans sp. | reverse complement strand
GACAAGACGGCGTCGCGCAGCAAGCGAAAGCCGCGTGTGGGTGGGGTCATGAAGCGGGTGCTTTTGCCCGCTTCTTCGATGATTTCCCAGGCAGCTGCTACGCGCTCGGCGCTGTAGTTGGCCAGCAAGGCCGAAGAAGCCAGACCCCGGCACACCAGCCCCAGCCGCCAGGCCAGGGCCTGCGCGTCCTGAAAGCCGGTGTTGGCACCCCGCACACCAAAAATCGGCAGCAAGTGGGCAGCGTCGCCCATGAACAAGGTGCGCCCCACCAGGTAGTCGGGCAAGGTGAGTGTGCGAGCCGAGTAGACCGAGCTCCAGTCCATCTCCCAAGGCTTGTCGGCGTGGCCAATCAGGGCCAGTTGGGCGTTGATGCGGGTTTTGAGCGATTCGGGCGACAAGGCTTGCTCGGGCGTTTCGCCCTCGGGCAGTTGGAAGGCAATGCGCCAGATGCCCAGGGGCTCGCGGTGCAGCAGCACGGTGTTGCCGGGGTTCCATTCGGGGTCAAAAAAGGCCAGGCGCTCGGTGGGCAAAGGCAGGTCGATGCGGATGTCGGCAATGACAAAACGGCCTTCGTAGGACGCGCCTTCGAGCTTGAGGTCCAGCATGCTGCGGATGCCCGAGCGAGCCCCGTCCGAGGCGACCAGCCATTCGGCCTGCAGGGTGTAGGGGCCTTCGGGGGTGTCAACTTGCAGCTGCGCGTGGTCAGCATGCTGCTCCAGCGCCGTGACGCGGTTGCCCCAGCGCAGGTCAATCAGAGGGTTGGCCTCGCAGGCTTCGACCAGGTACTGCTCCAGAAACTGCTGCTGCAGGTTGATCATGGGGCCAAATCGGTCGTTCTCGTCGTGTGGGGCTTCCATGCGAAACACGCGCTCGCCCCGGTAATACGAGTTGCCAAAGCGCCAAGGCAAGCCGTTTTGTGTGACGCGATCGGCCACACCCACTTGCTGCAGGATTTCCATGGAGCGGCGGGTGAACACGATGGCGCGGCTGCCCTCGCACACTTGCAGCTCCGATTCCAGCAACACGCAGGGCACCCCAAAGCGCGCCAGCTCCAAAGCGGCCGTCAAGCCCACCGGCCCGCCGCCCGCGATCACCACCGGGTGCGTCTGCTGCGCCGAGTGCTGCGAAGGCAACCAGGGCTGGTGCACGGCGTAGTCGTAATAAATCGAGGGTCGGGGCGCGGTGGCCGGTTGGTGCATGGTGCTTAAAAGAGTTGAATGCGACAGAAGAATGGTGATCAGATGAACCGATTGGCCCGCTGGCGAAAGAACAAGAGAGCGGTCTGATCCGGTCTAGCGAAGGATCATATCGAAGCCTCACTTTGAAGAGCTAGGGCACAGTGTGGTGCCACAGTCATTGGGGTATTCTTGGTCGATGCCTTTTTCTCTTGCCTGCCCTGCCCACCACGAACTGGTCATCAAAAAAAGCCGTTTCATCGCCTGCATCGAACCCGTTGCTGGCCGCGAGGAGGCGCAAGCCCGCGTCGCCAAGCTCAAGGTCGAGCACCCCGATGCGGCGCATGTGTGCTGGGCGCTGCTGGCCGGGGGCCAATCGGCGGCCAACGACGACGGCGAGCCCGGCGGCACAGCAGGCAGGCCCATGCTGGAGGTGCTGCGCCATCAGGATCTGGAAGGCGTGATGGCCTCGGTGGTGCGTTACTTTGGCGGCATCAAGCTGGGCGCGGGCGGGTTGGTGCGGGCTTACACCGATGCGGTGGCGCAAGCCGTGCTACACGCCGAAAAAATTCCGCTCATTCGGCAAATGCAGCTGGCTTGCAGCGTGCCTTACGCCCTGGAAGGCTTGGTGCGCCGAGAAGTGGAACTGGCTGGGGCCACATTGCAGCAAGTGGTGCATGGCAGCGTGGTGCGTTTGCACTTTGCCTTGCCCCAAACCCAAGCAGAGGGCCTGATGGCACGCCTGAGCGAAAGTGGCAAAGGTCAGCTGGTGTGGCTGGAGGGCGACAACGCGGCCTTGCTCACCGCTGGATAATGCACGCCATGCCTGAAAACCTGCCCCTTCGTCATCCGAACTCTAAAACCGATTTGTTTGTGTCCTTCACCTGGCTGGCCTTGCAAGGCTTTGGTGGGGTGTTGGCCGTGGTGCAGCGCGAGTTGGTCGAGAAAAAGCGCTGGATGACGCGCGAGCAATTTGTTGAAGATTGGGCGGTGGCGCAAATTTTGCCCGGGCCGAACGTGGTGAATTTTTGCCTGATGATCGG
>NZ_CALBEX010000074.1 GCF_937889215.1 uncultured Limnohabitans sp. | reverse complement strand
GACCCATTTGACTTAGCCGGTAGGGCAGCTTGGACTCATGTAGACGCTGCGTGGGCCGGTCCTTTGCGGTTGAGTAAGTACGCGGACTTACTTGCCGGCATCGAGTTGGCAGATTCTGTCGCGGTGTCTGCGCACAAATGGCTTTTTCAACCCAAAGAGTCTGCGCTCGTCTTGTTCAAAGACACTGAAAAGGCCCACGCTGCGGTTAGTTTCGGTGGAGCGTACCTTGCTACCCCCAATGTTGGCGTGCTTGGTTCCCATGGTGCAACCGCCACCGCTCTTGTAGCCACGCTTCTTGCTTGGGGGCGTGAAGGCGTTGCTCAGCGAATTGAGCACTGCATGGATCTTGCCCGCCGCTTGAGAGATTTTGTGGCTGCTGACGAACGCCTTGCGCTTTATGCGGAGCACCAAACCGGCATCGTGGTCTGGCGTCCAAAAGACGAAAACCTGTTTGATCAGGTGCTGCAACAGTTGCCCGTCGGTTCCACGTCTACGACTTCAATGGCAGGTGTGAAGTGGTTTCGCAATGTAGCGGCCAATCCCAATGCAGACATTGACATGCTTATTGCAACCATCCAAAAAGTCTCGCCTGAGCGGGCTTGATTCGCGCTCAATGACGGGTTTCGCTGCACTTCAGACCTTAGCCCTTACAAGTCGCCTAAAGGCAGGCAGCGGACCATGCCATCCGATAACCAATTGCAGGAATCGATGATTCCGGACCTATAAGCCAGCAAGTCTCAGCTGCGGAATCTGCAGCGACGAGTCAGGACATGGCGAACTGAACGTGCAAAAGAAATGGTTTTGGGTAGCCTGCGAAAGTCGGCAGCCGTGTCCGAAAAGTCTGATGAACAAACGACATAACGGCCTTTCAGGGCTTACTTCCTTGGTGACTTTTTACTTTTGAAATTAGAGGACTAAAAGCAAAACGTCAACCAGCTATCGGGGCACATTTATTTTTAAGTCAACACGCAGGTCAAGTTAATTGTCGTCAAATAGAATTTTCTGCATCTTGATCGGACAACCCTTATGCAAGGCAATCAGCATGACAAGACTGCTGGAAGGACTGCTGTGGTGACGTAAAGATTGTCTATCAACTGGCGCATAACCTTTGTGGCCATGAACAGTGGATAGCGTTTTGAGTCAATGCAACCATCCAGGATGCGACAGCTATCACTTTTGGCCCAACGCGCCGCTGAAGGCGCGCGCAATGGGCTTGCCGATGTAGTGCAGCACGCTGCGGCGACCGGTCTGGATGTCGACGCTGACGGTCAGGCCGGGTTTGATGTCTTCGGGCCGGATGCGGCTGTTTGCTGGCAGTTGCAGGCTCAGACGGGCGCGGTAATAGGTCTGGCTGCTGCGGCCGTCGGGGCCGGGCTCTGACAGGGTGTCCGAGCTGAGGTAGTCCAGGCTGCCTTCTGCGGGGCCGTAGATGCTGTAGTCGAAGGCGTCGAGCCGCAGGGTGGCGTGCTGGCCCACTTCGAGCTGGCCGATGTCGGCGGGGTTGATCTTGGCTTCGACGAGGTATTGGCCCTGAGTGGGCGAGATTTGCATGAGCTCGTCACCGGGGCGCAGCACGCCGCCCAAGGTGTTGAGGCGCAGGTATTTGACGACGCCGTCGGTCGGGGCTTCCAGGATGGTGTGGTCATAGATGCTCTGGCGCTCTAGCAGTCTGCTGCGCTGGGTGGTGATTTCGTCTTCGATGCGGGCCAGTTCTCTGCGGGCGTCGGAGCGGAATTTGTTTTGCGCGGCCTGGATGCGTTGCTGCACCTCGAGCACCTGGCGCTGGGCGCGCATGAGTTCGACCCGGCTGATGTCGCCGGTATTGAAGAGTCGTTCATTGAGCTGCTGCTCTTCTTCGGCCAGCCGCATCTGGCCGCGCAGGGCGGCGGTTTCTTGCTGCAGTGCAACGATGTTTTGCTGGTAGAGCGATTGCTGGGCCTGCACCAAGTCGGGCTGGCTGCGCCGGTAGGCGTTGGGCACAAAAAGCTGGGCACTGGCTTCGGCCTGGGCGCGCAGGCGGGTGATTTCGAGGCCGGCGATGCGGTTGCGTACTTCGTCCACGCCGGCGCTGGCGCGTTGGTTTTCGAGGCGGGCCAGCACTTGGCCTTTGCGCACGGTTTGGCCCTCGTTGACGAGCAGTTCTTGCAGTACGCCGCCGTCGGCGACCTGGATGATCTGGGTGCGCTCTTGCGGGATGATCTGGCCAGTGGCTCGGACGATCTGGTCAATGTCGAACCAGGCGGCCCAAAGCCCAAAAGCCAGCAGGGTGCCGAGCAGAAGCAGGCCTGCGCCTGGGCGCATGGAGTGTTTGGTGGTCATGGTGTGGCCTGCGCGGTTACGGATGGGGATGCAGGTGGGGATGCAGGTGGGGTTGCCGGTGCCGGGGCTGGAGGGGGGGCAGCACGCAGATGCTGCAGGACCTGCTCGCTGGGGCCGTCGAGCAAGACTTGCTGGTTGTTGAGCACCATGATGCGTTGGACCAGCCCGAGCAACTGCGGTTTGTGGGTGACCAGGATGAGGGTGCTATCAGGCCGCTTTTGCAGTTCTTCGCTCAGGGTTTGCAGCACGCGGTGCTCCAGTGGCGGGTCCATCGAGGCGGTGGGCTCGTCCAGCAGCCAAATGCTGGGCTGGCGCAACAGGGCGCGGGTGAAGTGAACCAGTTGGCGTTGGCCGCCAGACAGTCCCTGGCCGCCTTCGTAGATCTCGCGTTCAAGCCCTTTGGGGTGCGGCGCGATGGCGGCGTCAAACAGCCCTGTGCGGCGGGCCGCGATGAGCAGGGCTTCGTCGCCCGGGTCGGCCAGGCCGAGGATGAGGTTTTCGCGCAGGGTGCCCGCAAACAGGCGGCCGTCTTGCGCGACAAAGCCGATGTGCTCGGACAAGCAGTCTTTGGCAATGAGTTCGAGTTCCATGCCGTCGAGCAGGATGCGGCCACCCTGGGGCTTGTACATGCCCGAGAGCAGTCTCAACAGACTGGTCTTGCCGCTGCCGATGCCGCCAATGACGGCGATGCGTTCACCGGCGCGGATGTCGAGTTTGGGCAGGCGCAGTGCTTGCGTGCCGTTGTACTGCATGTCGATGTTGCTGAGGCTGTACTGGCCATGCAGGGGGGCCACCAGGGGCTGGGTGCCTTCGGGGTGATCGGAGGGCAGTTTCCAGAAACGGTCAAGGTCATCGACGGCGACCTTGGTTTGGGCCCATTGCATGAGCAGATTGGGGACCATGGCGATGGGGTTGAGGATGCGCCCGCTCAGAATTGAGCAGGCGATGAGAGCCCCCATGGTGAAGTCGTCGATGCCGATGGACAATGCACCTAGGGCAACCAGAGTGATGTAGGCCAATTGTTGCAAGGCGCCGACCATGAACTGGGCGTTTTCGGTCAGGACGCGGGTGCGGTGCTCGTACTGGCGGGCTTCGTCGGTGATGTCGAGCCAGCGAGAGAGCATGCGCCAGCCGCCCTGCCCCGACTTGATGGTTTCGGCGCCTTCGACGCTTTCGACCAGGATGCCGGATTTTTGGTGCATTGCAGGTGTGGCCAGACGGGTCAGGTGTTCGATGCGGCGCTTGGAGATGGTGCTTGCGATCAGCCCGGCCACCAAAAATGCACCCGGAATCAGGGCCAGTTTGCCAGCCATGAGGAACAGCACGATCAATGTGAGCAGGGCCAACGGTATGTCGACCATGGCCTGGGTGACCAGACTGACCAGAAAGCTGCGCAGGCTTTCGTAGCCGCGCAGTCGCGAGGCGGTGCCACCGACGCTGGGCGGCAATTGGTCGAGGCGGATGTGCAAAAAGCGGCCCAAAACGGTGCGAGCCAGGCTTTGGTCGATGAGGTCGGTCAAGTGATGGATCTGGCGCGAACGCAGCCATTTGCCCAGCACTTCGAGCAGGATGGCGGCGAAGACGCCGAGGCTGAGCGTCAGCAGGGTGCCGCTGGCTTGGGTAGGGACCACGCGGTCGTAAACCTGCATGGAGTAGAACGAGGTGGCCAGGGCCAGCACCGTTACCGTCAAGGTGGCAGCGGCAATGTCGACGATGGCGCGGGGGTGCCGCCAAATTTCGCTCCAGACCAATTGGAAGCTGGGGCTGGCCGATGGCGAAAAACTGGCCACCATGCGCAGGCGCACGGTCTGGCTGCCGGTGGCGAAGTCGCGCACGGCTTCTTCACTCAATTGCCGCAGCGTGGGGCTCCAGCGCTGCACGGTCCAGGTACCGTCGCTGCGACTGGCCACAATGAGGCCGGGGGGCTCGCCTGGCTCCAGCAACAGTGCGGGCAGGCGCGAGGGGTCGGGCTGGCCACTGCTTTGCGGACGGGGCCAGCGCTGCGAATGGGCAAGCAACGTGAGGGCCTGCAGCAGTTGAGACGGCGTAACTTGCGCTGGCAGGTGGGCTTCGCGCAGCAGGGACTGCACTTGCAGCACATCAATGGGTTCGCGGCGCAACTGCGACAGGCGCAGCATGCAGGCGATCAGGCCTTGGGTGTGGTCGACGAGGGACATTGAAATGGGTGTCTGGGTTGCTGGGGACATGGGCCTGTCAGCGCGCAGGCCGGGCCAGGAAGTCTTCCAGACCTTGGGTGTTCAGGCGCAGGCGTTGTGCAGCCAGCCAGGCTTGTGCTCTGGTGTCCGTCAACTGAACTCGTATTTGGGCTTTTTCACGAGCGCTGTTCATGAGTTCTTGCCAACTGCGTCGGCCGTTGTCGAACTGCGTTTCTGAAGACTGAAGATATGCATGCGCGGCCTCCAGTGATTGAAGAAGTTGCAGTGCTCTTTGCGATTGACTCAAGTGAT
>NZ_CALBEX010000073.1 GCF_937889215.1 uncultured Limnohabitans sp. | reverse complement strand
GCCACGCTGAAGCGGATGCCCAAAACCTGATGCCTTTGACCTGCCGCCCCGGCTGCGCCGCTTGCTGCACCGCCCCCTCCATCTCCTCGCCCATCCCCGGCATGCCCAACGGCAAACCCGCAGGCGTGCCCTGCGTGCAACTTGACGACCAGCTGCGCTGCAAGATTTTTGGGCAACCCGAGCGGCCTGCGGTGTGTGGGCAACTGCAAGCGGCGGTGGAAATGTGCGGGGCTGTGGAAGACGGCGGGGTGCACGCCCGGGCTTGGTTGATGCGGCTCGAGGAGTTGACGCGGCCGGGGTGATGTAAGGCCACATCAACGTTTGCCCTTGTCATCAGTCACCAACAAGTCATCCCCCCACCCCGCTTGCCGCTAAGCTGAATCCCTTTTGCTGACCTGCGGAGCACAGCCATGGCGTTTGAGATTCCTTCCTTAAAAGACAGCGTTCACCCCGATGAATGGCAGCTGCGGCTGGACTTGGCTGCGTGTTACCGGCTGGTGGCGCTGTATGGCTGGAGCGATCTGGTGTTCACCCACATCAGCGCCAAGCTGCCCGAATCGGTGGCGGGCGATGGGCACCAGTTTTTGATCAACCCCTACGGCTTGATGTTTGACGAGATCACCGCGTCCAGCCTGGTGAAGGTGGACATGCAGTGCAACAAGCTGCACGACAGCCCTTTCCCGGTGAACCCGGCGGGCTTTGTGATTCACAGCGCGGTACACGAGGCGCGGCCCGATGCCGGTTGTGTGCTGCACACCCACACCCGTGCCGGGGTGGCCGTGAGCGCGCAGGCACATGGTGTGCTGCCCATCAGCCAGCAAAGCACGTTTGTGCTGGCCTCGCTGGCCTACCACGGCTACGAGGGCGTGGCCATTCGCGACGAAGAAAAGCTGCGCCTGCAGGCCGATTTGGGCGAGGCCAATTTCCTGATGCTGCGCAACCACGGCTTGCTCACAGTGGGCAAAACCATTGCCGACGCGTTCTTGACGATGTACACCTTCGAGAACACCTGCCGCATCCAGGTCGATGCACTGGCGGGCCAAGCCGGCCCGAAAGACCTGGCGGCTGTAGACCCGCAAATTTTGAACGGCGTGGCCCACGCCATGCGCGTGCAAACCGGTGGCTTGGGCGGCGCGTTTGTTTGGCCTTCGCTGCTGCGCAAGCTGCAACGCGAAAGCCCCGATTACGCGCTTTGATGCCGCAAACGCGAACGCTTGTAGCCCATCAAGGTTTCCAGCGTTTGAGCAACAAGGCATTGGCCATGACACTCACTGAACTCAGCGCCATGGCCGCACCCGCCATCATGGGGTTGAGGTAGCCCAAGGCCGCCAAAGGGATGCCCGCCACGTTGTAGGCAAAGGCCCAAAACAGGTTTTGCCGGATCTTGGCCACGGTTCGGGCCGAGATCTCGAGCGCCGCGCCCACCAACGCCACATCCCCACGCATGAGGGTGATGCCGGCCGCGTGCATGGCCACATCGGTGCCGTTGCCCATGGCCATGCCCACATCGGCAGCGGCCAATGCGGGTGCGTCGTTGACCCCATCGCCCACCATGGCCACCACCTGGCCACCCGCACGCAGTTTTTGCACCTGCGCCGACTTGTCGCCGGGCA
>NZ_CALBEX010000072.1 GCF_937889215.1 uncultured Limnohabitans sp. | reverse complement strand
CCCATGGCACTGGTGCTGGCCACGGCCTTGGTGGTGTTGATTCTTTACGGACGCGAGTTTCGCTCTGAGGTGTTGCAGGTCTTGCGCGACTGAGTTTCGCGGGCAGGGGACCTCCTACAATGACAACCTATGTTCGTTCACCTGCGCCTTCACACCGAATTCTCTGTCGTTGACTCCACTTGCCGCATCGATGATGTGGTCAAGATGGCGGCCAAGGACGCCCAGCCTGCGCTGGCCATCACCGATCTGAACAACCTCTTTGGCACCGTCAAGTTCTACAAGGAAGGGCGGGGCAAGGGGGTCAAGCCGATCATCGGTGCAGAAATCAACCTCGAAGGCTTGGGAGGCGATTTGGGTGCCACCAGCCGGGTGGTGCTGTTGGTGCAAAACCACCAGGGCTATCTGAACCTGTGTGAGTTGCTGGCCCGAGCCTGGACGCAAAACATTGTCAAAGCGGTGGCGGTGGTCAAGCTGGTTTGGCTCAAAGAGCTGTCAGACGGTTTGATCTTGCTTTCAGGGGCCCAGGCGGGTCCGGTGGGGCAGGCCATCGTACAGGGCGACAACGACAAAGCGGCCGATGTGGCGCTGCAGCTGGGCTCGATCTTTCCGCACCGTTTTTACCTCGAGTTGCAACGCGCGGGCCGCCCCGAAGATGCGCCGCAGGTGGCTGGCGCGGTGGCACTGGCGGCTCGTTTGCACTTGCCCGTGGTGGCCACGCACCCGGTGCAGTTTCATGGCCCCGACGATTACGAGGCCCACGAGGCGCGTGTCTGCATCTCTGAAGGTGAAATTCTGGCCAACCCCAGACGGGTGCGCCGCTTTACCCGCGACCAGTATTTCAAGTCAAGCCAGGAGATGTGCAACTTGTTCGCCGATGTGCCCAGCGCCTTGGCCAACACCTTGCAAATTGCCCAACGCTGCAACCTGAGCTTGGTGTTGGGCAAGCCGCAGCTGCCCAATTTTCCGATTCCGCCCGTGAATGGGGTGGTGATGTCGGTGGAGGATTACTTCCGCCATGTGTCGCACGAAGGTCTGGCCGCGCGGCTGCTGCACCTTTACCCGGCACAGAGTCAGCGCGAAGCCGAGCGCCAGCGTTATGTTGACCGTTTGGAGTTCGAGCTGAACACCATTTTGAAGATGGGCTTTCCCGGCTACTTCTTGATCGTGGGCGACTTCATCCAGTGGGCCAAGGCCAACGGTTGTCCGGTTGGCCCGGGCCGGGGCTCGGGTGCAGGCTCTTTGGTGGCCTACGCTTTGAAGATCACCGACCTCGACCCCTTGCAGTACAACCTGCTGTTCGAGCGGTTCTTGAACCCGGAGCGGGTGTCCATGCCCGACTTCGACATTGACTTTTGCCAGACCAACCGCGACCGGGTGATCGAGTACGTGAAGCAAAAGTACGGCCGCGAGGCGGTCAGCCAGATTGTCACTTTTGGCACCATGGCCGCCCGTGCGGCCATCCGCGATGTGGGCCGCGTGCTGGACATGAGCTACACCTTTTGCGACGGCATCAGCAAACTGATCCCCAACAAACCGGGCATGTCGGTCACGTTGCAGTACCCGCCTGCCACGCCCAAAGACGGTGACAAAAACAACTACGCCATTGCCATGGAGCCGATCTTGTCTGAGCGCATTGAGCGCGAAGAGGACGTGAAGACCCTGATCGAGCTGGCGCAAAAGCTCGAAGGCATGACCCGCAACGTGGGTATGCACGCTGGGGGCGTGCTGATCGCGCCGGGCAAGCTGACGGACTTTTGCCCGCTGTACCAACAGCCGGG
>NZ_CALBEX010000071.1 GCF_937889215.1 uncultured Limnohabitans sp. | reverse complement strand
CCCATTCCGTCGCGGCTGGCGGCGCTGATACAGCTCAACACCGGCATGCGCATTTCAGAGCCCGTGCTGGCACGCCTGGATGACTTGGTGCTGGACCATGAGATTCCACACCTCTGGGTGCGCAAAAACAGCCTGACCGACCGCAAAACCCAAGCCAGCATCCGCTGTGTGCCGCTGCTGGGCGTGTCGCTGGAGGCGGCCCAAGAACTGCACCGCCGGGCGGTCAGGCAAAAAAGTGAGTGGTTGATGCCGCAATACGCATCAGAGATTGGCAACACCTCGTGCGCCGCTACTCTGAACAAGTTCATGCGGCACCTGGACTTCAGAACACACATGTTCAGACATGCCTTCATTGACCGGCTTAAGGCGTGCGGCGATGTGCCCGTACCCATTGCCGAAGCCATCACAGGCCACGGACGCAACGCTTCTGAATTTGCCCGGTATGGCTCGGTGGGCTACTCGCTTGAGCAGAAAAAGGCGGTGATTGAGCGGATTTTGGTTTGAGCGGTGGGTTGGGATCTTTGCGGCTGGTTGAAGTTTTGGGGTAAGGTGATAAGCTTAAAACCAAGTTAACTGCTTCAACAGGGCTCCAGTTACATTATGTAACTTTGGCTCAATTACACGAAATATTACACGCCCTCTAAAAAACACCATAAGTCATTGATTTATATGGGTATTTAATGAGCCTGGTTTTCTGTTAATCCGTAGGTCCCTGGTTCGAGCCCAGGTCGAGGAGCCACCATCCAACAAAACAGCCCACGTCCAACGTGGGCTTTTTTGTGTCCGATTCGCACGCATTTCATCCAGTGCATCGGCATTTATCACCCGGCACGCAAAAGGCTGCAGGGCCGGCACTGGTCAGCGCTGTCACCTGAGCAGCACATCCGCAGGCACAAGACTGCTTATATTCAAGCCTTGTTCGCCCCGAGCGCCACCTCACTGAGCCCGGCGCGCCCCTACTTTCCTGAATTGGACACTGCCATGAACACCCTCCTCAACGGCCAAATTGCTTGGATCACCGGCGGAGGCAGCGGCATCGGACTGGCGGGCGCAATCGAGCTGGTCAAGGCCGGGGTCCATGTGGTCATTTCAGGTCGCAACGCCGCCACCAACGCCAGCGCGCTGGCCACGCTGCAGGGCTTGGGCAGCGCAGAAGCTTTGCTGCTGGATGTCGCCGACAAACATGCCGTCAAAGCAGCAGCGCAGCAGATCTTGGACAAACACGGTCGCATCGACATTCTGGTGACCAGCGCTGGCACCAATGCCACGCAGCGCAATTTCGACGTGGTCACCCCCGAGGCTTGGGACGATGTCGTGGCCATCAATTTGTCAGGTTTGTTTTATTGCGTGCACGCGGTCTTGCCTGCCATGCGCCAGCAACAAGGCGGCTTGATCATCAACGTGTCGTCTTGGGCAGGGCTTTACGCATCCAAGCTCACCGGCCCGGCTTACAACGCCACCAAACGCGCCGTGCTGGCCCTGAGCGAGTCCATCAACATGGAAGAGTGCGCACACGGCATCCGCGCCACCTCGCTTTTGCCTGGCGAAGTGGCCACGCCCATTTTGGACAAGCGGCCCGTGCCGCCCTCTGCCGAGCAGCGCGATCGCATGGTGCAGGCCGAAGACATGGGCCAAGCCATTTTGTTTTTAGCGCAAATGCCTGCCCGCACCTGCATCAATGAATTGATCATCTCCCCCACCTTCAACCGCTTTTACATGGGCGGGCTGGAGACGCCTGCCAAGCGCTGAGCCCGACGGCATCTCACCCAGCCCATGAGCCAGCTTTTCAGCGACAGCGCCCGGCACCGCCGCATCGGCATTGCGCTGGTGAAGGTCACCACCTTGATGTTTGCCACGCTCGACGCTTCGGCCAAGTGGCTGGTGCTCACCCTGCCCGTGATGCAGGTGGTGTGGATGCGCTTTCTCACCCACTCGCTGTTTTCAATTGCGGTGTTTGCGCCCTCGCTCAAAGGCGATTTGCTGCGCTGGCGGCACCCGCGTTTGCAGCTGCTGCGCGGCTTGATGCTGGCGTCCATGACCGCGCTGAACTTCTGGGCCTTGCAGTATTTGCAGCTGGCCGAGACCGGGGCCATGCAGTTTTCCGTGCCGATTTTGATTGCCCTGCTGTCCGCTTGGTGGCTGGGTGAGCGGCTGGACGCCAAGCGTTGGCTGGCGATTGCGGTGGGCTTTGCGGGCGTGCTGGTCATCATCCGCCCCGGCAGCCAAGGCTTTCACCCGGCCATCTTGTTGTCGGCGCTCAACGCCATTTTGTATGCGCTCTTCAACATGATGACGCGCTATCTGGCCAGCAGCGAAAACCCGGCCACCACGCAACTGACCTCGGCGGTGGTGGCGACCTTGGTGCTCACCCCTGTGGCGTTGTGGCAATGGCAAAACCCGGCCACGCTGCTGGAGTGGTTTGTGATGGCGCTGGCCGGTTTGTGCGGCGGCATTGGCCACTACTTTGTGGCCGTGGCGCACCGCTATGCGTCGGCGGCAGTGCTGGGTCCGTTTTTGTACCAGCAAATCATTTACATGACCGTGTTGGGATGGCTGGTCTTTGGCCGAGTGCCTGACTTGGCCGTGGTGCTCGGGGCCTTGGTGGTGGTGGCCAGCGGCCTGTATTTGTTGTGGCGCGAGTTTCAAGGCAGCCACCCTGATTGACCCACTGAGCGCCGGATTCACCCGGACCATGATTCGACCGCAAATGCTGAAATTTTTGGCGTTTTCGCCTTGTAGGCCGATGGCTTTAGCCCCAACATGACGCTGATGCAAAACCATGCACATCGGACCTGAAGGTACCGACCGACAACACGCGTCGCTTTTCAAGACATCACAGGACAAGATCACGGGGGCGGCCTGGCTTGCGAATCAAAGTCAGCTCGGTGACACAAAAGCAGCCACCCAGCGCACAAGATGGCACGCACGCGTTTTGCGCTTGGGCAGCCACCAAAGGAGTCAGACATGTCTTCATCCCCCCGCTGGAAACAGCGCCCACCGGGCTCGAACTGGAGCGACTTCGGGCCCGACGACCAATGCGGCCGCATGAACCTTTTGACGCCCGACAAAGTGCTGCAAGGCATACAAGAGGTGCGCACGGGGCAGACTTTCAACCTGAGCTTGCCGCTGGATTTTCCGGGGGGCAATGTGCTCAACCCCCGGCGTCAGCCGCCGGTGCTGCGCCCCACCTTGCGCGGCGACAAACCCAATATGAACTACCAGCTGTGGTGTGACGACCCGGTTTGCACCGATGTGGTGTGCGACGACTTGGTGATCATGCATTTGCAGTACAGCACCCAGTGGGACAGCTTGGCGCATGTGGGCTCGATGTTCGACGCCAACGGCGACGGCGTGCCCGAGCCGGTGTATTACAACGGCTTTCGCGCCGGCACCGATGTGGTGGGGCCCAGCGGCAGCGAAGGCGCGGGGATTTTTGGTTTTCCGGAGATTGCCCGCGAATCCACCTCTTCGGCCAAAGCCTTGGGCATCGAGAAGATGTCTGAGCGCTGCGTGCAAGGCCGCGCGGTCATGATCGACCTGCATGCCCACCTGGGCCGCGAGCGGGTGCGGGTGGGTTATGACTTGCTGATGGACATCCTGAAAAAAGACCAAGTGGTGATAGAGCCCGGCGACATGGTGTGCCTGCACACAGGCTTTGCGCAGCTGCTGCTGGAGATGAACAAACAGCCCGACCCGCATGCGGTGGAAAACTCGTGTGCCGTGCTCGAAGGGCGCGACGAGCGGCTGCTGCAGTGGATCACCGATTCGGGCCTTGTGGCGCTGATCGCCGACAACTACGCAGTTGAAGGCTTGCCCGCCTCGCCACGACCCGGCAGCTGCGCGGCTTTGCCCTTGCACGAGCATTGCCTGTTCAAACTGGGCGTGCATCTGGGCGAAATCTGGCACCTCACCCCTTTGGCCGACTGGCTGCGCCAGAACGGCCGAGGCCGTTTTTTGCTCACCGCCCCGCCCCTGCGCCTGCCTGGGGCCATTGGCTCACCGGCCACGCCCATCGCCACGGTGTGAGACGCTCAAGCGCCGCAACCCCTAGGCTGCAGCTGAGCCCATGAAATGGCTCAGCCAACCGCATCCGACCATCGAACAGCCCCAATTAAGCTGACAATTGGGACTGGTTTGATAAACAAACGCATGGAACGGACGCATGAATTTGCAATTGCTTGATTTTGACTGCAGCGAGGATGCCGAGGGCGTGGTCTGCTGGGATGCGCTGGCGCAACCTGCCCCCCAACACAACACGGCTTTGTTAGAAGAGGTCGCGCAGGTGCTGCGCTGGGCACACGGCTTTGACCACGAGGGCCCTGGCCCCCTTGAAAACGGTGCCAACTGGGATTTTGACCTGCAGGTCACGCTGCTGCGCGAAGGCAGCAAACCCCAGGTGGCCACACCCCGCTTCGTGCCAAGCACCGGACAACTGAGCCTTTTGCCCCAGCCGATCGGCTCGCAAAGTCTCTCGCTGAGCCTGACTTTGATTGGCACGCCTGGTTTTGTGCAGGCATTTCGCAGCCACTTCGAGCAGGCATGAACACCCCGCAGGCTTCGGACGCACGGGCGCTGCCCAGCTTCAGGGCGGCGATCAAATTCTGGTTCTGGTTGGGCTGCATGAGCTTTGGTGGACCCGCAGGACAGATCGCCTTGATGCACGAAGAACTGGTGGTGCGCCGCCGCTGGCTTTCAGAAAAGCGCTACCTGCATGCGCTGCAATACTGCATGCTGCTGCCCGGTCCCGAAGCCCAGCAACTGGCCACCTACTCCGGCTGGCTGATGCACGGCACACGCGGCGGGCTGGCGGCGGGGGCCTTGTTTGTCTTGCCTTCTTTGCTGCTGCTGATCGTGCTGAGCTGGGCCTACACCGCCTGGGGAACCCACCCTTGGGGACAAGCCTTGCTGTGGGGCCTGAAGCCCGCCGTGACTGCTCTGGTGTTGCAAGCCGCACACCGCCTGGCGCTGCGCACCTTGAGAGCCCGTTGGCTGTGGGTCGTGGCGATTTTGTCATTGCTGGGCATGGTGTGGCAGGTCCCGTTTCCGGTCATCTTGGCCTGCGCTGCGGGCGTGGGCTTTTACCTGACGCGTCAAAGCCCTGCGGATGTGGCCAGCCCACAGCCCCCCGACGAATTGGAAGACGCCCACCTGCCGCCTGAGCACACGCGTTACAGCCATCTTCGCCTGCTGCGTGCGCTGGGCTTGGGGCTGGGTCTGTGGGCACTGAGTTTGGGCCTGATGGCCTTGGGCTTGGGCACGGGGCACACGCTCACGCAGATGGGTGGTTTTTTCACGCAAGCGGCTTTGCTCACTTTTGGCGGCGCGTATGCGGTGCTGCCTTTTGTGACACAAGCGGCAGTGGCGCAGTATGGCTGGCTGAGCGCCGCGCAAATGATGGATGGACTGGCCCTGGGCGAAAGCACGCCGGGCCCCCTGATCATGGTGGTGGCCTTTATGGGTTTTCTGGGCGGCCACAGCCAAGCGCTGCTGGGAAACCCCTTGCTGGGCGGCATCGCTGCGGCCTGTGTGGTGACTTGGTTCACGTTCTTGCCCTCATTCGTGTTCATTCTGGCGGGGGGGCCGCTGGTCGAGTCGACCCGGCATTTGCCTTCTCTGGCGGGGCCTTTGCAAGGCATCACGGCGGCCGTGATTGGCGTGATCGTGCACCTGGCAGGCACGTTTGCGCGCCAAACCTGGCTGCCCGGGGGCTGGCACATGCTGCCCGATGTGGGTGCCCTGCTGCTCACCCTGCTGGCGGTCTGGCTGCTGGTTCGCCAGCAGCTCAGTGTGTTTCGGCTGCTGGGTTTGTGCACGGTGATCGGCCTGGTGTGGCAGCTGGTTTTTTGAGGTGCACACCAAACGGGGCGGCCACCGCCGGTGACAGAAAAGGCCGCGTCGACACCGTTGCAGGGCGAGCATGGGCTGCGGTCTGTGCGTTAATGCACCCCAGAACTCCCCACCGCCATGACCGAAGAATTCCAGATCCACATCCCGCCATCGTTCATGGCGCTTTACATTCCCCCCGGAAAAATCAAACCCACATTGGGCCAACGCGAGATGGCTCAGCGCTACGAGCTGTGCGAAGACCTGGCCAACCTGTTGACCGAAAAAGCCGCCAACATGCAGTTCACCCTGGGCATCACCGAAGACCTGGTGCTGCAGCAATGCGAGCTTGGGCTGCTGGCGGAGCCCTCGGTGGTCATCCCCAGCGAAGCCCGCTGGGTGGTGTGCCGCTTGGCCGAGCTGCTCAACTGGCCTATGGACCAACTGCTGCAAAGCCCTGCACCACAAGACCCGTCAATTTGATTCTGCTGTCGCTCTGACAGCTTGAAATCGGCCACTTCAAAGCCCTTCATCCCGCGCTTGGTCTTGATCAGCGGGGGCGTGCGGCCAAACAAAACGCGGTTTTTGAGCCAGGGGCTGGCAAACGGCCCCCGATGCTTTGGCCATTGCTCTGGACGCCAATGCTAGGACATCCCTAGGCGTTCCTCACGCCAAAGCCGTCTGGTTATTTCACCTCAAGCAAGGGTAATTACCAAGATCAAAAACACCCTCAGACAAGCACAATATGATTATCAATAATAACCTTTTTGACCGATCGGTCATGTCTTTCAAGCGACGCCCCCATGACAAATTTGAATCAGCCCATCCTTGACCGCGCCCTGGCCAACGGCATCGCCCTAGAGATGCAGGGCGATGTGGCCGTGGTGCGTTTGTGCCGTCCAGCCAAACGAAACGCCCTCAACGACGGCTTGATTGAAGCCTTGCGCGATGTCTTTCAGAACTTGCCGGCCGAAGCCCGTGCCGCCGTCATCCACGGCGAAGGCGATCACTTTTGCGCCGGGCTGGATTTGTCAGAGCTCAAGGAGCGTGACGCCAGTGAAGGCATTTTCCATTCGCGTGGCTGGCATGTGGCCTTGAACGCGGTCGAGCAAGGCCGGGTGCCTGTGGTGGCCGCCTTGCACGGCGCGGTGGTGGGCGGTGGCCTGGAGTTGGCGTCTGCGGCACACATCCGCGTGGCCGATGAAAGCACTTTTTACGCGCTGCCCGAAGGCACACGCGGTATTTTTGTGGGTGGCGGCGGCTCGGTGCGCGTGCCCAAGCTGATCGGCGCCGCCCGCATGACCGACATGATGCTCACCGGCCGCGTCTACAACGCCGTAGATGGCGAGCGTGTGGGCTTGGCCCAATACCTGGTGCCCAACGGCGGTGCCTTGGCCAAGGCCATAGAGCTGGCCAGCCGCATCGCCACCAACGCCCCCATGACCAACTTCGCCCTGACCCACGCCCTGCCCCGCATCGCCGAGCAGCCGGCAGACCACGGGCTGTTCACCGAAGCCTTGGTCGCCTCCATCGCCCAAGCCGCCCCAGAAGCCAAAGCCCGCGTGCGCGCCTTCTTGGAAGGCAAGGCCGCCAAAGTCCAAAAAGCCGACTGAACCGGCTGGAGGAGACAAAAAATGACCGCCCCCCAATTTCGTCCCCTGAAGTTCGGTGTCACCCGTGTCACCGTGCACGATGGTGCACCCGGCACGCGCTACCTTAAAGCCGAGCAGCCTCTGCAGCCCTTTGCCGAACGCATGACCGACCGGCTGCAGCACTGGGCCCAAACCAAACCAGACCACAGCTTCATGGCGCGCCGCGTAAAGCAGGCAGACGGCACCCCAGGCGAGTGGCAGCACATCACGTATGCGCAAGCTTGGCAGACAGCGCGCTGCATTGCGCAAGGCTTGATCGACCGGGGCCTGAGCGCCGAGCGGCCCGTGGTCATCCTGAGCGAAAACAGCTTGGAACACGCACTGCTTTCATTGGGCGCCATGGTGGCGGGTGTGCCGTTTGTGCCCACCTCGCCGCCCTACTCGCTGGTGAGCGTGGACTACGACAAGCTCAAGCATGTGCTGCGCACCGTGACCCCCGGTCTGGTATTCGCCTCCGACGTCCGGTACGCCAAAGCGATTGCGGCCACGGTCAGTGACGACATGGAAGTGGTGATGTGTGAAGGCGGTGTGGATGGCCGCAAGGTGACCGCCTTTGAGAGCCTGTGCGCCACCCCCGCTACAGCGGCCGTGGACGCGGCCATGGCCGCCACCGGGCCCGACACCATCGTCAAATTTCTGTTCACCAGCGGCTCCACCAAGTTGCCCAAAGCGGTCATCAACACCCAGCGCCTGTGGTGTGCCAACCAGCAGCAAATGGCGCAGTCCATGCCCGTGCTGGCAGAGCAAGAACTGGTGCTGGTCGACTGGCTGCCATGGCACCACACCTTCGGCGGCAACCACAACGTGGGCATGACGATCTACCACGGCGGCACGCTGTACATCGACGACGGCAAGCCCACACCGGCACTGATTGGCGAGACGCTGCGCAACCTGCGCGAGATCGCGCCCACCGTTTACTTCAACGTGCCCACGGGTTTTGAGGCGATTGCCAACGCCATGAAAACCGATGACGCCTTGCGCCAAACCCTGTTGTCGCGGGTGCAAATGTTTTTCTACGCCGGTGCCGCGCTGGCCCAACCGATTTGGGACAGCCTGTACGAATCACAAGAGCGCGAAATCGGCGAGCGCATCGTCATGGGCACGGGCCTGGGGATGACCGAATCTGGGCCGTTTGGCATTTTTGTGACCAACCCCTTGGTGCAAGCCGGCGATTTGGGTGTGCCCACCCCCGGCCTGGAGCTCAAGCTGGTGGACACGCAAGGCAAAACCGAGGTGCGCTACCGGGGCCCCAACATCTCCCCCGGCTACTGGCGCAACCCGGAAGAAACCACGGGCGCATTCGATGAAGAAGGCTTCTTCAAAACCGGTGACGCGGTCAAATGGATCGACGAGACCGACGTGCACCTGGGCTTGAAATTTGATGGCCGCATCGCCGAAGACTTCAAGCTGGCCACCGGCACCTTTGTGAGCGTGGGGCCTTTGCGCGCCAAGATCATTGCCGCGGGCGCACCGTTCATCCAAGACGTGGTGCTGACCGGCATCAACCTCAAAGAAGTCGGGGCCATGGTGTTCCCGACACCGGCCGTGCGCGCGTTGAGCGGCCTGGCGGCCGATGCGCCGCTGGCCGACGTGCTGGCCAGCGCACCGGTGCAAGCCAAATTTCAGGCCATCGTCAACGCGCTGGCCCAAACCGCCACCGGCAGCGCCAGCCGCATCGCCCGCTTGTGCCTGCTGAGCGAGCCGCCCACCATCGACAAGGGCGAGATCACCGACAAGGGCTCGATCAACCAGCGCTCGGTGCTGGCCCACCGCGCGGGCACCGTGGCCGCGCTGCACGAAGGCACGCTGCCACACATCCTCCAACCTCAATGATGACAAAGCCTCGGATCGGCGCAGCTTTTAGGAACGGCCTATGGCCGCGATCCGCTCACACCGTCACACAAACATCAGCGACACCCAACCCCATCGCGGTCAGAGACCGCTCCCACAAAAAATCGAAAGAACAAACATGAGCTCCAAAGGATTTTTCAACGCGTTTGCCGATGTGTGGATGCACGAAGGCGTGCGCACGCCCATGGTCGATTACTGCGGCGCGTTGGGTCACATCTCGCCCACCGACTTGGGCATCAAGGCCGCACGCGAAGCTTTGAAGCGCGCAGGCATCGCCGCCAGCGAGATCGGCTCGGTCATCACCGGCAACATGGCCCCTGGCGACTTCGACCAGTTTGTGCTGCCGCGCCACATTGGCCTGTACGCAGGCGTCCCGCAAGAGGTGCCCGCCATCATGGTGCAGCGCATTTGCGGCACTGGCTTTGAGCTGTTTCGCCAAGCGGGCGAGCAGATCGAAGCGGGCGTTTGTGAGGCCGCGCTGGTGGTCGGCACCGAGAGCATGACGCGCAACCCGATTGCCGCCTTTGACCACCGCACCGGCTTCAAGCTCGGCGCACCCGTCGGCTTCAAGGACTTCATGTGGGAAGCCCTGAAAGACCCGGCCGCAGGCATCAACATGATCCAGACCGCCGAGAACCTCGCCAAAAAATACAGCATCACCCGCGAAGAGGTGGACCAGTTCGCCTCTGAATCTTTCGCCAAGGCCGTGGCCGCGCAACAAGCCGGTTTTCATGCGGGCGAGATCGTGCCGGTGGTCACTGAAAAATTTGAGCTCGAAGGTTACGTTTCCCGGGGCATCAAGCTGCAAGGCAAAGTGACGGAGGTCAGCGCCGACACGCACCCGCGCATCTCGCCAGCCGAGGTGCTGGGCAAGCTCCGGTCGGTGTACGAAGGCGGCGTGCAAACCGGTGGCAACAGCTCGGCTTTGGTCGATGCGGCGGCGGCTTGTGTGGTCACATCCGGCGAGTTCGCAAAGAAATTGGCCAAAGCCCAAGGCAAAAAACCCATTGCCCGCGTGGTCGCCGCTGCGGCCGTGGGCGTGCCGCCCGAAATCATGGGCATTGGTCCTGCGCCTGCGATCCGCTTGTTGCTGGAGCGCACGGGCCTGAAGCTGTCGGACATCGGACGCTTTGAGATCAACGAAGCGCAAGGCGCGCAAACGCTGGCTGTGGCGAAAGAGCTGGGTCTGGATGTGTCCAAGCTCAACGTCAACGGCGGTGCGATTGCGCTCGGCCACCCCCTGGCCGCCACCGGCGTACGCCTGACCATCACGCTGGCGCGTGAACTGCAGCGCTCGGGCTTGCGTTATGGCATCTCCAGCGCTTGTGTGGGCGGCGGGCAAGGCATTGCGCTGTTGATCGAAAACCCCGAAGCCGCATGACCCGAATTTGTAGGTCGGTGCCTTCAGGTCCGACATGGTCGCGGTCTGCGGGCATGTCGGACCTGAAGGCACCGACCTACCAAATACAAAACCCAAGAACCCGCAGGTTGATTTTGTAGGTCGGTGGCTTTAGCCCCGACACCCCACCGAAACGACGGACCCGAAGGTTCGACCTCTGACAAAAAGGAACTGACATGAACATCCAAGGACAAGCAGCATTGGTCACCGGCGGTGGCTCTGGTTTGGGCGAAGCCACAGCGCGCGAACTGGCCCGTCTGGGCGCCAAGGTCGCGGTGCTCGACCTGAACATGGCCAACGCAGAGCGCGTGGCAGCTGACATTGGCGGCGTTGCAGTGCACTGCAATGTGAGCGATGCAGACAGCATGCAGCATGCCATCGAGACAGCCGCCGCGGCTCACGGCCCCGCCCGCATCTTGATGCAGATCGCTGGCATTGGCACTGCCAAGCGCGTGGTCGGCAAGGACGGCAAGGCCGCACCGCTGGAGGAGTTTGCCAAGGTCATCAACGTGAACCTGATCGGCACCTACAACGCAGCGCGTTTGTTTGCCGAGGCCTGCAGCAAGCTCGACCCGATGGAAAAAGATGGTGAGACTGACGGTGCCCGTGGCGTGATGGTCTTCACCGCCTCGGTCGCAGCCTTCGACGGCCAGGTGGGCCAGCAGGCCTACAGCGCGTCCAAAGCGGGCGTGGTGGGCATGACGCTGCCCATGGCGCGCGACTTGGCGCAGCACGGCATCCGCGTGTGCACCATCGCGCCCGGCCTGTTCAAGACCCCTTTGTTGGCCAGCCTGCCAGAACCGGTGCAGCAATCATTGGCCGCCAGCATCCCCTTCCCCGCCCGCCTGGGCAAGCCCAGCGAATTTGCCGAACTGGCCTGCCACATCGTGCACAACGACCACCTGAACGGCGAAGTCATTCGCCTCGATGGCGCGTTGCGCATGGCCCCCCGCTGAAAGCCGAACATGAGCAAAACCGTTGTTTACGAAGTGCAAGTGGTGTTCGGCGACTGCGACCCCGCAGGCATTGTCTTCTTCCCCAATTTCTCCAAATGGATGGACGCTTCATCGCTGAACTTCTTCATGAAGTGCGGCATCTTGCCTTGGCGCGAACTGGTCAAGACGCGCGGCATCATCGGCACGCCGCTCTTGGAGATCAACACCAAGTTCATCCGCCCCGCCACCTATGGCGAAACCCTGCAGGTGCACACCAGCGTGCAGGAATGGCGTGAGAAAGTGTTTGTGCACAAGCATGTGGTCATGCGCGGCGATACCGTCCTGTGCGAAGGCACCGAAGTGCGCGCCTTTTGCATCAAGCACCCCGAAGACCCGGACCGCATCAAATCCATCCCTGTGCCTGAGGACATCAAGGCCCTGTGCAGCTGAAAGACTGAAAACCCCATGAACGCCTACCAACCCCGCACCGAAGAGATGCAGTTTTTGTTGTCCCGCGTTTTGAACGCGCCCGCCCAACTGCAAACCCTGCCCGCCTTTGCCGAGGTGGACGCCGAGCTGATGCAGCAAGTACTTCAGGAGGCTGGCAAGTTCGTGGGCGAAGTCATCGCCCCGCTCAACCGTGATGGCGACGAAACAGGTGCACAGTGGAAGGACGGCGCAGTCACCATGCCGCCGGGCTTCAAGGATGCGTACCAGTCCTTTTGGCAATCGGGCTGGCCCGCCCTGGCCGCCAGCACCGAAGACGGCGGTCAAGGCCTGCCCACCGTGCTCGAAGCCATGCTCTACGAAATGCTGAGCGCCGCCAACCACGGTTGGACCATGGCGCCGGGCTTGTTGCATGGCGCTTACGAGTGCATCAAACACCACGCCAGCGACGAACTCAAAGCGCACTATTTAGAGAAAGTGGCCACCGGCGAATGGCTTGCCACCATGTGCCTGACCGAGCCGCATGCCGGTTCTGACCTCGGCTTGGCCACAACCAAAGCCGTTCCCCTGCCCGATGGGCGGTACGCGGTCAGCGGCACCAAAATTTTCATCTCGGGCGGCGAGCACGACCTGAGCGACAACATCGTGCACTTGGTGCTGGCCCGCCTGCCCGATGCGCCGCCCGGCCCCAAAGGCCTGTCGCTGTTTCTCGTGCCCAAGTTCTACCCCGATGGCTCGCGCAGCCGTGTGCACTGCGACCGCATCGAAGAAAAGATGGGCCTGCACGGCAGCCCCACCTGCGTGATGCGTTTTGACGAAGCAGTCTCTTCAATAGTGGGCGAACCCGGCAAGGGCCTGAACGCGATGTTCGTGATGATGAACGCAGCTCGCCTGCATGTGGCTTTGCAAGGCATTGGCCTGCTGGACGCCGCTTGGCAAAAGGCCGACGCCTATTCACAAGAGCGCCGCCAGATGCGTGCGCCGGGCAAAGGCAAAAGCGCGGGCGAAGCGGATTTGATTGGTGAGCACCCGGCCATGCGCCGCATCTTGGACACGCAGCGCGCCTGGGTCGACGCCGGTCGTGTGCTGGCTTACCGCACCGCGCTCGAACTCGACCTGATCAAACACAGCCCCGATGCCAACACGCAAGCCGCCGCCCAGCGCTGGTGCGCGCTGGTCACACCGGTCATGAAATCGGTCTTCACCCACCAAGCCTTTCATGGCGGCAGTGACTGCCTGCAGGTGTTGGGCGGCCACGGTTATGTGCGTGAATGGGGCATTGAGCAAATCGTGCGTGACGCCCGCGTGGCCATGATTTACGAGGGCACCAACGAAATTCAGGCGATTGACCTGTTGGTGCGCAAAGTGTTGCCCGATGGTGGCGTGGCCATGAAAACCTTGCTCGACACGATCGCGACCGACCTGCCCAAAACGGCCAAAACCAGCACCTCGGCGCAAGCGCGCATCCAAACGCTGCGCGCCGTGACCGAACAAATCGTCAAGGCCGCCCCCCAAGACCCGGCGTTGGCCTACCGCGTGGCCGACGATTATTTGCGCGCCGTGGCGCTGGTGCTGATGGATTGGGCCTGGTTGCGCATCGAGGCGGGCGTGGACGCCCACACGCTCGACGCGGACCGCCGCTGGCGAGCCCCGGCCAAAGCCTTGCGCGACTGGGTGCTGCCCGAGTTTCAAATGCGCAGCTTCATCATCGTTCAGCAATGCGCGGCGGCGGCATAATCGCCTGCTTCATGCCAAGCCAGCCCCACCCATCTCCCCAAGTGCCCGCTGCGGCTCCACGCAAGCGCGTCAAGCTACCTCTGGCAAGCACCGACTTGGCCGCCATCGACCAAGTCGACACACGCTACCTGCAGACACTGATGGGTTACAACGCCCGTCGCGCCGCCCTGAGCATCATCGAACTGTTTTTGGAACGGCTGGCCCCTTATGGCCTCAAGCCTGTGGATTTTTCGGTCATGTCGACCATTCAGCACAACCCGGGCGTGACCTCGCGCCAGTTGTGCGCCACCCTCAACCTGCTGCCCCCCAACTTGGTGGGCCTGATCCAGTCGCTGGAGTCACGCGGGCTGATCGAGCGCAAGCCCCACCCGCACGACGGCAGAGCCGTGGGGCTGCACGCCACCCCCAAAGGCCATGACTTGATGGTGCAAGCCGAGCAAACGGCCACCGAGCTGGAAATCGAAAAAACCGCCAAGCTCACGCCAGCGCAGCGCAAAACGCTGCTGACGCTGCTGCAAAAAATTTACCTTTGACCGCATTCGGCCAACATGTCGATGCGCTGTTTTAAACACAGCTCTCGGCGCAGGTGTCGGCTTGAGCGTGGCACCCTCGCCCACCAATGCTTGC
>NZ_CALBEX010000070.1 GCF_937889215.1 uncultured Limnohabitans sp. | reverse complement strand
CCACCACCGTAACGCTCAAGCTGGATGCCCAGTTCATCACGGCAAAGGCCGACAAGGACTTTCGAGCCACGTTGGACGAACCCGCGTGCTTTGCTGTGAACGCAGAGCATTGCTATCTCTTCGATGGACAGACGCAGAACCGGATGCGTCTGTAAACCCCCAAACAACCGGAAACTCAGGAGACAAATCCATGATCCACTCAAACGTTCGCCGCACGGTACTGGCTACTGCGGCTTTGCTTGCAGCACTACCTGGCCTCTCGTACGCACGGTGCGAAAGCCTCACCAATGTCAAAGCCGGCGAAGTCAACATCGTTGGCAACGCATTTCCTGCCTTGCAGCACATCACCAAAGAGATGGAATCTTGCACGCAAGGGGGCCTCAAGGTACAGGTAAAAATGACGCCGCAAGTTAAGCAAGAAGTGGCGCAAGCCTTTGGCTCCGCCGGCAAATCCGCATTTGACGCCGCAGTGGTTTCCATGGGCGTTTTTGCAGACCTGCAGAGCAAGGGGCAATTGCAGTCCATGACAGATCTGGTCAACAAGTACAAAACCAAGTACAAGATCGAAGACAACATGCTGATCAAGGTGAACGGCGAAGTCATGGCTATTGCCTTCATGCAAAACGCGCAGAACCTGTACTACCGAAAAGACCTGTTTGACAAACACGGCCTGAAGGCTCCCAGCACCTATGGCGATATGCTTGCGGCTGCCAAAGTGCTCAAGGAGAAAGAGCCCAGCATTGAATTCCCCATTGCGCAGACTTTCGCCAAGGGCTGGGACAGCGCGACCGAGTTCACCAACCTTTTTGCAGGTTACGGCGGCAAGTTCTTCAAAGCCGGTACAGCGGCGCCCGACTTTAGCAACGAAGCAGGCGTAAAAGCCTTGGAAACCATGAAGGCCATGACGCCGTTCATGACGCCCAACTACCTGGCCTCCAACTCCGACGATGTCATGAACCAATTCCAGCAAGGCAAGGCAGCCATGGGCGTGCTGTGGGCATCTCGCGCAGCCCGCATGGATGATCCAGCGGCATCCAAGGTTGTAGGCAAGATTGATTTTGTGGCGGCGCCAGCGGTTGTTGCCGGTGCAAAGTCGGCGACCCATTTGTGGTGGGACGGCGTGGTAATGCCCAAAAACTTGGGCGGCGACCGCGAGACTGTATTCCAGGTTTTGATGGAAGCGCTGGATGAGGGAACCACCAAGAGCGGCAATGACCTGGCCGTATGGGTGCGATCGTCCTACAAGCCCACGCGCTTTGGCACTGGCGTTGCCGCGTCGGCCAAAGCCGGGGCCCCCATGTGGCCCACCGAGCCGTACTTTGGCTTGGCCCACGGGGAAATTGGCAAGGTATTGCCCGATGTGATGAGTGGCGCCATGCCTCCCAAGCAAGCGCTGGATATTGCTGCAGCATCCTACAGCAGGGTAGCCGCTGAAAAGGGATTCATCAAGTAACCCACACCGCGCCACTGCACCGCAACCGTTAGCCAACGGTGTGCGAGTGGGCCGACACATCACCATGAAAACAAAATCATTCCTGCAGTTTGTAGGCCCGTCAGCAGTGCTCATGCTGTTGTTGCTGGCAGTGCCGATGCTCACCACGTTTTACCTTTCAGTGCGCAACTGCACGCTGGATATGGAAATTGTGAAGGTAGAGCAGTCGTCGCCCTTTGGCACTACCGAGACCATCACGCAACGCGCCAAGCTGGACTCCGCTGGCAGGGCCATACATGCATGCAAGTTCGTGGGGCTGGACTACTACCGCAGGGTTCTCGGGTTGGACGGTGGTTCGACAGAAGCCTCTGTCGAGTCGCCTTCCGATGCCGCGGCTGGTGCGCCTGAAACAAAGGTGGAGAACGAGTTCTTCGGTGCGTTGCGCTTTACCATGATCTACACCTTTGTGACGCTTCCATTCGTACTGGTGATCGGCTTCTTGTTGGCTTTGGCGGTCAACGGCGTCACGCTCCGCCTGAAGAGCATTTTTATCTCCGCTTCGCTGCTTCCCTTCATCATCACACCCGTGGTGGCCGCGTTGTCTATCAAATGGCTTTTTAGGGACAACGGCTTGATTCCTCACCTGTTGTCCAACATGGGGATTCAGGTGTTTTGGATGGCTGAGGCGTGGTCGGCGCGCTTGCTGATCATCGTTTACGGCATCTGGCACGTCGTAC